>WNDX01000139.1 GCA_009914615.1 Herbaspirillum frisingense | reverse complement strand
GTGAGTCAGCGGATTCCATTAGGGCCCGCAGGGAGATATCCGCTGCAACAAGGCCGGATATAAAACTGCAGCCTAGCCTGTCCAACAGCACATACTGTTTCTTGCCAAACTGGAGGCGTCCATATAAGAGATGATATGAACAAGAAGACTCTGGCCTGGGCCGCCTGCCTGGCATTTTCCCTGGTGACGGGCATGCCCGTTCAGGCCCAATCCGCCTACCCGCCGCCGCCCGCCGTCTATACCCAGGCACAACTGGACCAGATGCTGGCGCCGGTGGCGCTGTATCCCGATTCGCTGCTGGCCCAGGTGCTGATGGCGGCGACCTATCCGCTGGAGGTGGTGCAGGCGCAGCGCTTCATCGAAGCTCGTCCCGGCTTGCAGGGCGACGGCCTGGCGCGCGCCGTGGCGCCGATGCCGTGGGATCCGAGCGTGAAGTCGCTGGTGCAGTTTCCATCGGTGTTGACGATGATGAACGACCGCCTGGACTGGATGCAACAACTGGGCCAAGCCTTCCTGTCGCAGCAGCCGGCGGTGATGGATACCGTGCAGAACCTGCGCGAGCGCGCCCAGGTGGCCGGGACGCTGGAGTCCAGCCCGCAGCAGCGCGTGGTGGCCGATGACGGCGTGATCGTGATCGAGCCGGTCAATCCGCAGGTGGTATATGTGCCCTATTACAACCCGGTAGTGGCTTATGGCAGCTGGTGGTGGCCGCGTCGGCGCAGCCGGTCTATTGGGCGCCGCCGCCACGCTATCGTCCGCCCAATTACAACCCGAGCATCACGGTGGGCATCAGCTTTGGCAGCGGCATCGGCGTGATGCGCGCGACCTTTGGAGATGCGCGGCCGGACTGGCGCCAGCGCCAGGTGATGGTGACGCAGACGCGTATCACCAACGTGACCAATAATAACGTCACCAACAACGTGACGATCAACCGCAACGTGACCGTCAACCAGCGGCCGGTGGTCTGGCATCACGATGTGCGCTATGGCGGCGGACGCTATGCGCAACGCCCGGCCATGCAGCAGGCCCAGGCTCAACAGGCGCCGGCGCCGCAAGCCCGGCCGGGGATGCCGCCGCAGAATCCGGCGCAGCCTCAGCAGGCGCGCCCGGAACCGGATCACCGGCCGCCGCCGGCTGCCATGCCGGTGGCCGCCAACGCCCAGCAGCGTGTGGTTCAGGAAGACCAGGCCCGTCAGCGCCAAGCCTTCGACCAGCAACGCCAGCGGGAACAACAGGCCAACGAGCAGCAGCGCCAGCGCGAGCAGATGATCCGCGACCAGCAGCATCAACACGATCAGCAGGCGCGCGATCAGCGCCAGCAGCAACAGGCGCAGGATCGCCAGATGCAACTCCAGCAACAGCAACGACAGCAACAGATGCATGATCAGCAAATGCGCGAGCAGCAGAACCAGCAACAACAGATGCGGCAGCAGCAACAGCATGAACAGCAGATGCGCGACCAGCAGCGCCAGCAACAGATGCGCCAACAGCAGATGCATGACCAGCAACAGCACGAGCAGCAAAGTCAGATGCAACAGGTCCATCAGCAGCAGGAGCAAGCCCAGCAACGAGCGCAGCGGGATCAGCAGGCGCGCCAGCAGCAGCACGAACAGCGGCAGCGCAACGACAAGCACGACGACAAGACCTGAGGCCGCAGCGGCCTTTCTTTCGGCCCTCCCTCCTGTATGCATTGCCATCCGGCAAACATGGGGTCGGGCGGGCCGGATCAGTTATAATCGCAGGCTTTCCAGAGCTTTTCGAACATGCTGCGCGGCGCCCTCCGGTGGGCGGCGCATGCAAGGCGGCCGCCACGGTCAAGGGTTGGATCTTCCAGCCCTTTTTTCGTTGGCCACCCTGAACCCGACCGATCCGACATGCAAGAACCCAGCAACGACCTCAACGGCGCCGATGCCGCCGCAGACGACAACGAATCCGGCAGCGGCCGCAAGGTCTCGACCGAACTGATCGCGCGCGAAGTCAAGCGCCGCCGTACCTTCGGCATCATCTCCCACCCCGACGCCGGTAAAACCACGCTGACCGAAAAGCTGCTGCTGTTCTCGGGCGCGATCCAGCTGGCGGGTACCGTGAAGGCGCGCAAGAGCGGCCGCCACGCGACCTCGGACTGGATGGAGATCGAAAAGCAGCGCGGCATCTCGGTGGCCAGCTCGGTGATGCAGTTCGAATACCGCGACCACGTGGTGAACCTGCTCGACACCCCGGGCCACCAGGACTTCTCGGAAGACACCTACCGCGTGCTGACCGCCGTGGACTCGGCGCTGATGGTGATCGACGCGGCCAAGGGCGTGGAAGAGCAGACCATCAAGCTGCTCAACGTCTGCCGCATGCGCAACACGCCGATCATCACCTTCATGAACAAGCTGGACCGCGAAACCCGCGATTCGCTGGAATTGCTGGATGAACTGGAGTCGGTGCTGAAGATCCAGTGCGCGCCGGTGACCTGGCCGATCGGCATGGGCAAGAGCTTCCGTGGCGTGTATCACCTGTTGCGCGACGAAATCATGCTGTTCAAGGCGGGCGAAGAGCGCGCCAACGGCAACGTCGAAATCATCAAGGGCATCGACAATCCCAAGCTGGCCGAGATGTTCCCGCTGGAAATCGAACAACTGAAGATGGAAGTGGAGCTGGTGCACGGCGCCTCGCATCCCTTCAATCTGGAAGACTTCCTGGCCGGCGTCCAGACGCCGGTGTTCTTCGGTTCCGCGATCAACAACTTCGGCGTGCGCGAGATTCTCGACGCGCTGCTGGACTGGGCGCCGGGCCCGGGCGGTCGCGACGCCACCGTGCGCAGCGTGACGCCGACCGAGGAGCCGTTCTCCGGTTTCGTCTTCAAGATCCAGGCCAACATGGATCCCGCGCACCGCGACCGCATCGCCTTCCTGCGCGTGTGCTCGGGTCGCTTCGAGCGCGGCATGAAACTGAAGCACCTGCGCCTGAACCGCGACATCAAGGTGTCGTCCGTGGTGACCTTCATGGCCTCCAGCCGCGAGCAGGTGGAAGAAGCCTACGCCGGCGACATCATCGGCCTGCCCAACCACGGCAACATGCAGATCGGCGACAGCTTCTCCGAGGGTGAGATGCTGCAGTTCACCGGTATCCCCTACTTCGCGCCGGACTTCTTCCGCGTCGCGCGCATCCGCAATCCGCTGAAGATCAAGCAGCTGCACAAGGGCTTGCAGCAGCTGGGCGAAGAAGGCGCGGTGCAGGTGTTCAAGCCGGTCACCGGCAGCGACCTGATCCTGGGCGCGGTGGGCGTGCTGCAGTTCGAAGTCGTGGCGAGCCGCCTCTTGAACGAATACGGCGTCGATGCCGTGTTCGAAGGTACCAGCATCAGCAGCGCGCGCTGGGTCACCTGTGATGACAAAAAGAAGCTGGCCGACTTCGAGAAATCCTCGGCCGGCGCCAACCTGGCGATCGACGCCGCCGGCAACCTGGCCTACCTGGCCAGTTCGGGCGTGAACCTGCGCCTGACGCAGGAACGCTGGCCGGAAGTCACCTTCCACGCCACGCGGGAGCATGCGGCCAAGCTGGATTGATCGCCTGGCAGCATGCGGATGAAGAACGCCTGACCGGCATTGTCGGTTGGGCGTTTTTTATTCCGGGGAAGTTTTTGCCTGAGGCGATGTTGTAGAGCCTGGCCGATGCCCTTGCGCCGCCTCCATGGGATACCCTGCTCACGTTCACACCTCTTCGTCATCCCGGCGAAGGCCGGGATCCAGTGGCGTTCGTCGCGCCCGGATCGGCGCCGGTTGCATGCCACGAACGACGCTGGGTCCTGATTTTCGTCAGGACGACGGAGCGTGAGGCAACGCGGTCGGCGGCAGCGAACCGGCTTTTTCACTATCACGGCGTTGAATCCGGCCGTTGCCCATCGCGGCCTCCATTGAATGCGGCTCACGTTCACGCCTCTCCGTCATCCTGGCAAAGGCCGGGATCCGATGGCGTTCGTCGCGCCCGGATCGGCGCCGGTTGTATATGCCACGAACGCCCCCGGGTTCTGACGTTCGTCAGGACGATGGAGCATGAGGCAACGCCGCTGGTAGCCACAAGCCAGCGCGCGATCCTGAAGCAATGAAAAAAGCCGGCATCAAGCCGGCTTTTTTCCCTTTACCGGCCCGCTCGCGCGAACCGCTCTGGCATGCGATTACTTGGCGTTCTTGAACGCTTCCACGCCGGCCAGGATTTCTTCGCGGGCGGCGTCCGGGCCTTCCCAGCCTTCGACCTTGACCCACTTGCCCTTTTCCAGGTCCTTGTAGTGTTCGAAGAAGTGCTTGATCTGGCTCAGGCGCAGTTCGTTCAGGTCTTCCGGCTTTTGCCAGTGGGTGTAGATAGGCAGGATCTTGTCCACCGGCACGGCCAGCAGCTTGGCGTCGATGCCGGATTCATCCGACATCTTGAGCACGCCGATCGGGCGGCAGCGCACCACCACGCCCGGGATCAGCGGGAACGGGGTGATCACCAGCACGTCCACCGGGTCGCCGTCTTGCGACAGGGTCTGGGGGATGTAGCCGTAGTTGCACGGATAGTGCATGGCGGTGCCCATGAAGCGATCGACGAAGATCGCGCCGGTGTCCTTGTCCACTTCATACTTGATCGGATCGGCGTTCATCGGGATTTCGATGATCACGTTGAAATCATTCGGCAGGTCGCGGCCGGCGGGGACGTTGTTCAGGCTCATGGGATTCTCACTAAGGGAAAGAAACGGAAAGCGGGTTCTGGATCAGCGAAAAAACGCGGAAATTCGCAGAAAGCGGCAATTATAGCGGCATCCGGCCGGCTTCCGCCCGTCTGCGCCAGGAAAAGCTCTGCAGCAGCGCCATCGGCAGCCTCAGTCGCGCCGACATGCCATAGCCGGGGACGATAGCCGCCGCAACTTACGCCAGCATGACAGCGCGGGTTGGCATGAAAAAAGGCGGAAGGGCCGGGGCCGCTTCCGCCTTTGTACTCTTGCGCGCGATCAAGTTCAACGGATCGCCGTCGCCAGCGCGCACTGCTTGTAGTGGCCGGCCGCCTGGTCGGGCTGGTCCAGCGCTTCGTGCAGTTGCGCCAGCGCCAGGTGCGATTCGCGCACGGTGCGCGGCTCGATGGCATCCGACAGGGCTTGCTCCAGATGGCGCTGGGCCTTGCCCCACAGCTTCTGGCGCAGGCAGAACATGCCCAGCGTCAACGCCAGTTCGGCATCGGTCGGGTTCTTGGACAGCCAGGCTTCGCAATGCTCGATCTGGGCCAGTAGCGCCGCCGAGCCGGCCTCGGCGGTGGATTCGCGATAGGCGCGCAGCAGGCGGATATCCCAGTCGGCCGCCAGCGCGCGTTCCAGCAACGTGCGCGCTTCGTCGTGCAGGCCGCGGCTGGAGAAGGCATGCGCCGCGCGCGAGGCGATGTAGGGCTTGAGCTTGTCGGCGCTGGGCACGCCGGACCACAGCAGGCGGATCGATTCGGCGTCATGCGAGCGATCCGACAGCAGCGCGTCGTAAGACATCTCGCGCAGGCGGTTGGAGAGCGCCGGATGCAGCGCATTGCGCTTGTCCAGCGTCTGCACCAGACGCAGCACTTCGGGCCAGTCCTTGGCTTGCTGATTGGCCTTCAAGGCCCATTGCAGCGCCTGGATGTGGCGGGTGCCGTTGGCGTTGAGCTCTTCCACGGTTTCCAGCGCCTGCTTGAAATGGTGCTCGTCCACCTGCAGTTCCAGTGCGGTCATCAGGCGCGCGGCTTTGAGCGTCGGATCGACTTCGGTGCTGGCCAGCCAGATGTCGCGACGGTCGCCCTGGCGCATGCGATGGGCTGCGCGGGCGCCGATCAGGGCCGCGATGCCGGCATTGTCCGGCAGGTCGGAAGCGCGCGTGGCGGACTTCTCGGCTTGGCCGAAGCGACCTTCGAAGTAGGCCTTCAGCGAATCGCGCAGGGCTTTGTTGCTTTCATTCTCACGCTTGGCGCGACGATAGGCGATCACGCGGCCGGGCAGCTTCTGCGTCAGGCGCACGGCGCGGATGACGACATAGATCGCCAGGAACGCCGCCAGCACCACGAAGATGAAGAAGTTCAGCGAAAGGTCAATGCGATACGGCGGGTAGAACAGCACCACGTTGCCGGGATTGAAGCGCGCCAGCACGGCCAGGCCGATGGCAGACGCGAACAGGGTAAGAAGCCAGAGCAGTATTTTCATGTCGCTAGTCCCGATCCGCTCAGTGCCGGGCTTTGTAGTTGCGCACCGCGTTCAGGCTTTCGGCCAGCGTGGGCATCTGGATCGCCAGGTTGCTGCCTTGCACCTGCTTGAGCAGCGCCTGGGTGGTCTGCACCTGCTTGGCGCGCGTGTCGAAGTACTTGGCGATGCTGTCCTGGGCCGCCGACAGGTCGTTGCGGAAGGCAAACTCGTTGCGCGACAGCAGCGCCAGGCGGGCGTTGAGCAGGCGCAGCTTCAGGTTCTCGCGCACGAAATAGGCCTGGCCGGGCGACAGCAAGATGGCTTCCGGCGTCTGCACTTCGCGGATGCGCACCAGCTGGCGCAGCTCGGCCCACATTTCGGTGCTCATGCTTTGCCACTTGTCTTGGGCGCCGGCCAGCCATTGCGACCAGGCCGAGGGTTCGGCCGGCGCTTCGTCGGTCTTGCCCTTGGCCGTCTTGCCATTGGCGACCTTGGCCGGCTTGGCTTGCGGCGGCACGGCGCGCGGCTGTTGCTTGGGCTCGCTGGCCGATTCCACCGGCTTCTCGTCCACCAGCAGCGGCATGTTGTCGATCTGGCCGATGGCGCTGTCCAGGCGCACGGCGATGCCGGCGATGTCCACGGTGGGCAGCGCCTTCAGGCGGTCGATGTCGCGCGCGATGGCGCGGCGGATGGCGATGAATTGCGGCTTGTCCGAGCGCGACAGGCTCTTGTCGGCGTTCTGCAGGGCGATCAGCGCGCCCTGCACGTTGCCGGCCAGTTCCAGCTGCTGGTCGGCGGTGGACAGCACTTCCTCGATCTCGGAAAGCGCCCAGTCGTCACGGTTCTTGTTCAGATCCTGGTACATCTGCTCCAGCGCCAGTTGCTGGCTCTGGGACTCGGCCTGCTTGCTGTCGAGCACGCTGACCTTGGATTGCAGTTCCTTGGTGTTTTCCTGCACCGACTTCAGCACGCCCTTGAGTTCGTTGCTGCTGTTGTCGCCGCTCTGCAGACGCTGCGCGACTTCGCTGCGCAAGTCGCGCAATTCGTTGCGCGAGATCCACCATTGCGCGACCAGGCCGATGATGACCAGCAGCAGCAGGACGGTCAGCAGGCGCTGGCGGCGGCGCAGCGGCGCGGTGCCGTCCGGCGCGGAGGAATAGTAGGAGGAAGCCGATGCGTTGTTGTAACTCGCTTCCGGCTTGGCTTCCGGCAGATTGGGCTGGGGTGTGGATTGCTGTTCGTTCATGGGCTGGATTGTAACGCGGCAAGTAGTCGTTCGTCGCCCGAACCAGTCAAAATGACACTGCAAAAGCCCAGCGACTGGGCAGTCTGCGCGATCCTGTGGTGCGAGACGAAGATTCGTTGTCGTTGCAGTTTTACCACACGTTCATCGCCTCCGGCTAGTCTTGCCAGGTCGAGCAAATTGCGCAAGGCCTCGGAACTGGTGATCACCCAGTCGGCGCCATGATCGGCCAAGGCCAGTAACTGCGCGCGATTGCGCTCATCCAGCGCGGGCGCCAGACGACGGTATGCCGTCACATGATCGACCGCGATACCCTGCTCTTGCAAGGCCTCGCTGAGGAAATCGCGGCCGGTCTGGCCACGTACGATCAGGGCACGCTTGCCGCGCAGCGCATCCAGCGGCAGCGATTTCAATAATTCTTCGGAATCCATTTTGTCCGCGCGCTGCGGGCCGAAGATCACGGCCTGGTGCTCGTCCACGCCATGTTCGCGCAGGGCAACGCGGCTGCCCTCGCCCACGATGCCGATCGGCACCTGCCGTGGCCAGGCGGCGATGAAGCGGAACGCGGCGTCGATCGCATTCGGACTGACAAAGACCACCAGCGCGAATTCCGACAGCCGGCCCAGCATGCCCTGCAACGCCGACACATCTTCCACCGGCTCGATGGCCAACAGGGGAAACACTTCAGCACGCCGCCCCAGCTCCTCGACACGGGCGGCGAACGCTTGCGCCTGTTGCCGCGGCCGCGTCACGACCACGGGTACGGGCGCACCCGGATCAGGACGATTCGGCATCGGCCTGCGCCTTGCAGGCCGCGAGGATGGCGTCCGCGCCCTGCGCCTTCAGCAATTCGGCCACGTGTTCGCCCAGCGCCTCGGGCGCGCCGGCCGAGCCCTCGGCTTCGGCAGCGGCGGCCTGGGTGCCGTCGGGCGTGGCAATCATCGCGCGCAGATGCACGCGTTCGCCATCCAGCGTGGCATAGGCAGCCAGCGGAATCTGGCAGCTGGCGCCGAAGATACGCGACACCGAACGCTCGGCGGCGGACGCCACGGCGGCCGTCTCGTCATGCAGCGGCGCCAGCAAGCGTTTGATGTCGTCGCGGCCGGCCGGGATTTCGATGGCCAGCGTGCCCTGGCCCGGCGAAGGCAGGCTTTGTTCCGGCGCCAGGTAAGAGCGGATGCGCGCCTTCAGACCCAGGCGGTTCAGGCCGGCCACGGCCAGGATGATGGCCGCGTAATCGCCACGGTCCAGCTTGGCCAGTCGGGTATCCAGATTGCCGCGCAGCGGCTTGACCACCAGTTGCGGATAGCGCGCGGCGATCATGGCCTGGCGGCGCAGGCTGCTGGTGCCGACCACGGCGCCGGCGGGCAGCGCGTCCAGCGAAGCGTGGTCGTTGGAAACGAACGCATCGCGCGGATCTTCGCGCTCCAGGATGGCGGCCAGCTCGAAACCTTCCGGCAATTCCATCGGCATGTCCTTGAGGCAATGCACGGCCAGGTCGGCGCGGCCTTCGGCCATCGCCACTTCCAGCTCCTTCACGAACAGGCCCTTGCCGCCCACCTTGGACAGCGTGCGGTCAAGGATCTGGTCGCCGCGCGTGGTGGTGCCGAGGATACTGATGCTGCACTGCGGATATAATGCGGCGAGACGGTCGCGCACGTACTCCGCCTGCCACATGGCAAGACGGCTTTCACGCGAGACGATGACGATTTTGGAAGGAGGAAATTCTTTCAAGACGGGCTTTCCGATTCAGTCGTGGCACCCGCGGCAGAGGAGACAGGAGAAAGCAGGCGACCGGCGATTCCAGACTGAAAAACGATGAGAAACAACACATAAAGACAAAAATATCGAGGCAAATTCTAGCACGCAGCACCCCGGCAGTTCGATCCACAAGCACGACTTTCTCTCCCGAAAACCGCAGCAACCGTTGATCATGGCGACTACAAATCTAACTAAACGCAGTGCCCGCTCCGCTCCATCCACCTCCCGTTCCGGCGACGCCAAGACCGCCGCCGTCACCAGCAAAACCATCCGCGGCGCCGATAAGGACGCGCCGTTGAAAGAAGACATCCGCCTGCTCGGCCGCCTCCTGGGCGAGGTCGTGCGCGAACAGGAGGGCGACGAAGTCTTCGAGGTGGTGGAGACCATCCGCCAGACCGCGGTGCGCTTTCGCCGCGAATCCGACGCCAAGGCCGGCGCCGAACTCGACAAGCTGTTGAAGAAGCTGACGCGCGACCAGACCAATTCGGTGGTGCGCGCCTTCTCCTATTTCTCGCACCTGGCCAACATCGCCGAGGACCAGCACCACAACCGCCGCCGCCGCGCCCACCTGCTGGCAGGCTCGGCGCCGCAGCCCGGCAGCGTGGCCTATGCGCTGTCGCGCCTGGACGACGCCGGCGTGTCCGGCGCCCAGGTGCGCTCCTTCCTGAAGGATGCGCTGGTGTCGCCGGTGCTGACCGCCCACCCGACCGAAGTGCAGCGCAAGAGCATCCTGGATGCCGAGCGCGAAATCGCGCGCCTGGTAGCCGAGCGCGACAATCCGCTCACGCCCAAGGAGCTGCGCCACAACACCGAACTGCTGCGCGCGCGCATCGCCACGCTGTGGCAGACGCGCATGCTGCGTTACACCAAGCTGACGGTGGCCGACGAGATCGAGAACGCGCTCTCCTACTACCGCATCACCTTCCTGCGCGAACTGCCGGCGCTGTACGACGACGTCGAAGCCGAGATCGATACGCAATTCCCGGCGCGCGGCAAATCGCGCGCCGCGCCCGAGCTGCCGCCCTACCTGCAGATGGGCAGCTGGATCGGCGGCGACCGCGACGGCAATCCCAACGTCAACGCCGGCACCATGCAGCATGCGCTGAAGCGCCAGTCCACCACCATCTTCGATTACTACCTGGAAGAGGTACATGCGCTGGGCGCCGAGCTGTCGATCTCGACGCTGATGGTGGATGCCAGCCCGGCCCTGCAACAACTGGCCGACGCCTCGCCCGATCATTCCGACCATCGCGCCGACGAGCCTTACCGCCGCGCGCTGATCGGCGTCTATGCACGCCTGGCCGCAACCGCCCGCTCCCTGGGCGTGGTCAACATCCTGCGCCAGGAAGTCGGCGCCGCCGCGCCCTACGCCGCACCGGCCGATTGCGTGGCCGAACTGGAAGTGCTGGTCGCCTCGCTGCAGGCCAACCATGGCGCCGCGCTGGTCAAGCCGCGCCTGGCGGGCCTGAAGCGCGCCGTGGAAATCTTCGGCTTCCATCTGGCCACGCTGGACATGCGCCAGAGCTCTGACATCCACGAACGCGTGCTGGCCGAACTGTTCAGCAAGGCCCAGGTCGAGGCCGACTATGCCGGCCTGTCGGAAGAACGCAAGGTGGCGCTGATCCTGGGCGAGCTGGCCAAGCCGCGCCTGCTGTATTCGCCCTACCTGGAATACGCGGACGAAACCAATTCCGAGCTGGAGATCCTGCGCACCGCGCGCGAGATCCGCCGCCGCTACGGCGAGCGCGCCATCCGCAACTACATCATCTCCCACACCGAGACCCTCTCCGACTTGCTGGAAGTACTGCTGCTGCAGAAGGAAACCGGCCTGCTGCACATCGAGGGCAACCAGCTGAAGGAACTGGAGCTGATGGTCATCCCGCTGTTCGAGACCATCCCCGACCTGCGCTGCGCGGCCGACATCATGCGCGGCTGGCTGACGCTGCCGCAGGTCAAGCCGCTGATCGCCAAGCAAGGCAAGTTGCAGGAAGTGATGCTGGGCTATTCCGACTCCAACAAGGACGGCGGTTTCCTCACCTCCAACTGGGAGTTGTACAAGGCCGAGAACCAGCTGGTGACGCTGTTCAACGAAGCCGGCGTCAAGCTGCGCCTGTTCCACGGCCGCGGCGGCACGGTCGGCCGCGGCGGCGGCCCCAGCTACCAGGCCATCCTGGCGCAACCGCCGGGCACCGTGAACGGCCAGATCCGCCTGACCGAACAGGGCGAGATCATCGCCTCCAAGTTCTCCAATCCGGAGATCGGCCGCCGCAACCTGGAACTGCTGGTGGCCGCCACGCTGGAGGCCAGCCTGGTGCCGGCCGCCGGCGACGGCAAGGAAGCCCGGAAGATCGCCGAGTTCGAGCGCGTGATGGAAGAACTGTCGGAGCGCGCCTATCGCGCCTACCGCAACCTGGTCTATGAAACCCCGGGCTTCACCGACTACTTCTTCGCCGCCACGCCGATCGCCGAGATCGCGCAACTGAACATCGGCTCGCGCCCGGCGTCGCGCAAGGCGACCCAGCGCATCGAGGATCTGCGCGCGATTCCTTGGGGCTTCTCCTGGGGCCAGTGCCGTTTGCTGTTCCCGGGCTGGTACGGCTTCGGCAGCGCCATCTCCGGCTGGCTGGCCGACGCCGGCAATGCCAAGGAAAACGCCAAGCGCCTGACGACCCTGCGCGCCATGTGCAAGGAGTGGCCGTTCTTCGCCGCGCTGCTGTCGAACATGGACATGGTCCTGTCCAAGACCGACCTGGCGGTGGCCTCGCGCTACGCCGGCCTGGTGGCCGACCGCAAGCTGCGCACCACGATCTTCGGCCGCATCACCGATGAGCATGAACGCACCAGCGCCCTGCTCTCGTCGATCACCGGCAGCAAGGATCGTCTGGCGGGCAATCCACTGCTGGCGCGCTCGATCAAGAACCGCTTCGCGTATCTCGACCCGCTGAACCACTTGCAGGTCGAGCTGATCAAGCGCCACCGCGCCACCCTGGCCACCAAGCGCACGCCGGAAGAACGCGTGCAGCGCGGCATCCACCTCACCATCAACGGCGTCGCCGCCGGCCTGCGCAATACGGGCTGAGCGCGTCGTCACCCGGCATGGCGGCAGCGCACGCCGTGCCTTTTTCCCTTCCAGGCCGCCACGCATGCGTCGGCGGCCTTTTTCTTTGTGCGCCCAGCATGGGCGCACTCCTGCGGGTGCAAGTCCCGCCATGAGCTGGTCACAGTGAATGAAGTGAAGCGCAACTGCATGAGGGTGACCGAGTGTGGGAAGGAAGCGTGGAGCGTAAATCGCGAGCCGATGAACAAGAATCGCATAGAAGGCGC
>WNDX01000138.1 GCA_009914615.1 Herbaspirillum frisingense | reverse complement strand
TGAGTGACCACAATTCATCGTCGACAAGTTCTTTAGGCATCGCATCCCGTCAGGAAAAACAAGACAGGAAGTTAACATCAAGTCGGGGAAGTTAACAGCCCCGAAATTTAATTTTGCAACAGCCTCTTAGTCGCGCGGCGGACGTCCACGCCAGTAACCGGCCAGCAAGGAACCCGACAGGTTGTGCCAGACCGAGAACAGCGCGCCGGGCAACGCTGCCACCGGCGTGAAGTACAGCTTGCCCAGCGCGGCCGCCAGGCCGGAGTTCTGCATGCCGACTTCGATGGCCAGCGTGCGGCAGACGGCTTCGTCGAAGCCGAGCAGGCGCCCGCCCCAATAGCCGCCCAGCAAACCCAGGCTGTTGTGCAGGATCACGCCGACCAGCACCACCAGGCCGACCGAAGCGATGCTGGCCTGGCTGCCGGCCACCACCGCGGCGATGATCAGCAGGATGGCGACCATCGACACCATCGACAGGTAAGGCTCGATGCGACGGATGAAACCGCCGGCGAAGATGTTGAGCACCAGGCCGACCACGATGGGGACCACCACGATCTGCACGATGGACATCAGCATCGCGTGCGCGTCGAAGTGGATCGAGGCATCGACATACAGCTCGGTCAGCAGCGGCGTGGCGAACACCGACACCAGCGCCGACAGCGTGGAAATGGTGACCGACAGCGCGACATCGCCGCGCGAGAGGTAGATCATGACGTTGGACGCGGTGCCGGAGGCCACGCTGCCCACCAGCACCATGCCGGCGGTCAGGTCGGGCGGCATGCGCAGCACCTTGGCGATGACCCAGGCGGCCAGCGGCATGACCAGGTAATGCAGGATGATGCCGGCGGCGACCGGCGCCGGGCGCTTGATGATGCGCTTGAAGTCGTCCACGGTCAGCGTCACGCCCATGGTCAGCATGATCAGGGTCAGCAGTTGGGTGACGTACTTGCCGATGGGCGTGAAGGTCGGCGGTGTGAAGTAGGCGGCGGCGGAAAGCAGCAGCGCCCACACGGGAAACAGGCGGGTGATGGTAGCGAGCATGGTGGAAACCGGATGAGTGAGTACTGCCCCGGACTTTCACGGAAAGACACGGGAGGCGCGTTTAGTTATAGGAATGATCGCGGGTTGCGCGGACAACGGACTCGTAGGCTCGGCATCGCACCGATGCGGCGGCGGCCTCTTCTCGTTATGGCGCCTTGTGGACGCAAGGGCGTGATTCTACCCGCGAGCGGGGTTTCCTGCCGGAGCGGCGGCGGTTACGTAACTTGTGGCATGATCACGCAAGCGCTTAACCAGGAGTCGCAGATGCCGCGAGAACAAGGCAAACGCAAGCTGGAGCTCTTCCGTTTCCAGTTGTTGCCGGTAACCAGAAATCAGCAGCTCAATTTGTTCGATGGAACCCTCTCTTCCGAGGAATTGGTGGCCCGCAAGAACCAACTGTTCGGCGACCTGCTGCAAGACCTTCCCCCGCTCAAGACCCACAGCACCGAGCTCATCCAGAAGGTGATCTTGGCCTCGCCGGAATGGCTGGTGCTGAAAATCGCGCCGCATCGCACGCTCAAGCGCCACCGCAACTTCGAATCCGAGACGATCGACGACTGGCCGCATATCTCGGTCATCATCAACAACGATCCCCAGATCCAGACCATCGCGGTGACCAAGAATCCGCGCGCTTTCTCCGGCTCCGGCATCGTGGTCAACCTGCTGGCCGCCAACCTGCGGCCGTTGCTGGCGCGCCTGGGCCTGATCATGGAGGTCAAGGCGCGGTTCAACCAGAACAACTTCTGGACGCTGATCGACAAATACGAGAAGTCCATCCAGGCGATCCGCTTCGAATACATCACGCCCAACATGTCGTCGATTTCCAAGGGGCTGATGCAGGATCTTAAGCATCTTTCCAAGAACACCAACGCGCAGAAGGCCGAACTGGAGCTCAAGGCGCAGGGCGACGCGGTGCTGGAAGTGTTGCGCGACGACAAGCTGGTGCAGGGCCTGGTGGAATATTCTTCCAAGGGCGGCGGCAATATCTCGATGAAGATCAAGGGCCTGAAGCGGCGCTGCCATACCGCCAGCGAGATCAAGGAGGTCGAAGTGGACGAACTGGAGATCCAGAATCCCAGCAAGGAGACGCTGACCATGCTGAAGCAGTTGCTCGAATGATGCGCCAGGTCCTCAGATACGGCCTGTATCTTCTCGTCAGCTATGCCGCGGTATGGGGCAGCGAACGGCTCGGCTCGGATTTCCTGAGGGACTTCCTGACCAGGAACCTGATCACATTGCTGGTGGCGTTGATCGCCATCAATACCGCGACCAGGACGGCCTTGCTATCCAAGCTCAAGGAGTTCGGCCAGCAGCGCGCCGTCGGTTTTTCGCATACCTCACGACAGCTCAGGATCGCGCTCTATGAGCAGTTCGGCCTGATGGCGGTCGCCATCGTCGCCTGCATCCTGGCGACCTCGGCTGCCGTGGCGCCCTATCCCTTGGTGCTGACCGGCGCGCTGGTGGCATTGGGCGCCACCTTCATCGGCAGCCTGCAAATCATTTTCGATACCGGCCAGGCCGTCCTCATCCTGCTGGAAAAGGAGCATGAGCAGGAGCATGAGCAGGAGCAGGAACGGGAATAGTCAGATCGCATCGCACTTGAAGCTCAGCATCACCTTCGGCGGCAAGAATCCCGCCACGCCCTCCGAGCGCTCGCTGCCGACCACGCGCATGCGTTTTCCCAGGTTCCTGCAATAGGCATCGGCCTGCTGCAAGCCTTGCACCGCCACGCCGTCGTTGTCGCGCCAGCGCGAACTGGCGGTGAGCAGGTAAGTGTCCTTGTCGATCTGCGCGACCGGGCTGGAGGTGGCGCAGGCGGCCAGCAGCAGCGTGGTTGCGGCTGGCAGTGCATATCGTGCATATCGTCCATATCGTCTTCTCATCGCGGCTCCCCGGCGTGTGCTTGTGCTGCAGCGATGTTAGCGGCGGGGCATGGCAGCGTCATGCGTTCCTACAACTCTTTACATCGCGCGGCGGCGACAACGCCAAGAAGCCGGTTCTTCCGCGCATAAAAAAACGCCGCTGAAGGACAGCGGCGTTTTCATCCTGCGATGCGTCGAAGCGATCAGCGCGTGACCGGCTTGTAGCGGATGCGCTTGGGCTTGGCGGCTTCTTCGCCCAGGCGTTTCTTCTTGTCGGCTTCGTACTCTTGATAGTTGCCGTCGAAGAAGCTGACTTGCGAATCGCCTTCGAAAGCGATGATGTGGGTGGCGATACGGTCCAGGAACCAGCGATCGTGGGAGATCACCAGCACGGTGCCGGCGAATTCCAGCAGCGCGTCTTCCAGCGCGCGCAGGGTTTCCACGTCGAGGTCGTTGGACGGTTCGTCCAGCAGCAGGACGTTGCCGCCTTGCAGCAGGGTCTTGGCCAGGTGCAAACGGCCGCGTTCACCGCCCGAGAGGTTGCCGACGATCTTCTGCTGATCGCCGCCCTTGAAGTTGAAGCGCCCCAGGTAGGCGCGCGAGGGCATTTCGAAGCGACCCACGGTCAGGATGTCGGCGCCGCCGGCGACGTCTTCGAACACGGTCTTCTTGTTTTCCAGGTCTTCGCGCGACTGATCCACCAGCGACACCTTGACGGTGGGGCCGAGCACCAGTTCGCCGCTGTCCGGCGTTTCGCGGCCGGCCAGCATGCGGAACAGCGTCGACTTGCCGGCGCCGTTGGGGCCGATGATGCCGACGATGGCGCCGGCCGGGATCTTGAAGTTGAGGTTGTCGATCAGCAGGCGGTCGCCGTAGCCCTTGCTGACGCCCTTGAATTCGATGACTTCATTGCCCAGGCGCTCGGCCACGGGAATGAAGATTTCCTGGGTTTCGTTGCGCTTCTGGTATTCGTGTTCGGACAGCTCGTTGAAACGGGCCAGACGCGCCTTGCTCTTGGCTTGGCGGCCCTTGGGGTTCTGCCGCACCCATTCCAGTTCCTTGGCGATGGTCTTCTGGCGCGCCGATTCGCTGGCTTCTTCCTGCTTCAGGCGGGCTTCCTTCTGTTCCAGCCAGGAGCTGTAGTTGCCTTTCCAGGGAATGCCGTGGCCGCGGTCCAGTTCCAGGATCCATTCGGCGGCGTTGTCGAGGAAGTAGCGATCGTGGGTGATCGCCACCACGGTGCCGGGGAAGCGCTGCAGGAACTGCTCCAGCCAGTCCACCGATTCGGCGTCCAGGTGGTTGGTCGGTTCATCCAGCAGCAGCATGTCGGGCTTGGACAGCAGCAGCTTGCACAGCGCCACGCGGCGCTTTTCGCCGCCGGACAGCACGCCGATCTTGGCGTCCCAGGGCGGCAGGCGCAGCGCGTCGGCGGCCATTTCCAGTTGCTGGTTCAGGCTGTTGCCATCGGCCGCGGCGATGATCGCTTCCAGGCGCGCCTGCTCGGTGGCGAGCGCGTCGAAGTCGGCGTCTTCCTCGGCATAGGCGGCATACACGGCATCCAGCTTGGCCTGGGCTTCGAACACTTCACCCAGCGCGCTTTCGACTTCCTGGCGCACGGTCTTTTCGGCGTCCAATTGCGGTTCCTGCGGCAGGTAGCCGATGTTCAGGTTGGGCATCGGGATGGCTTCGCCCTCGATTTCCTTGTCGATGCCGGCCATGATCTTGAGCAGGGTGGACTTGCCCGAGCCGTTCAGGCCGAGCACGCCGATCTTGGCGCCGGGGAAGAAGGACAGCGAGATGTCCTTCAGGATCTGCCGCTTCGGCGGCACGATCTTGCCGACGCGGTTCATGGTGAATACGTATTGAGCCATGGTAGTGGATGCGTGAGTATGAAAATGGTGAATCGCGGAAAGGCGTCGCCCTGTTGCTATTGCCCGTCTACGCGCCGGGGCGGGCCGCCTCCGGCCGCGTGCGCCAGAAGCGCCACAAGCCTTCCACTGAGTATACCGCGAGCGCCAGCCAGATCACGCTGAAACCGATGGCGCGGTTGCCGGCGAAGGGCTCGTCATAGACCAGTACCCCGGTCAGCAGTTGGATGGTGGGCGAAATGTATTGCAACAAACCCAACAACGAGAGCGGGATGCGGCGCGCCGCCTGGGCGAACAGCAGCAGCGGCACCGCCGTCACCGGCCCCGACAGCGCCAGCAGGATCTGCGCTCCGGTGGAGGTGCCCAGGAAGCTGTTGCTGCCCCGCCAGGTGTCCCAGCCCAGGATCAGCAGCACCAGCGGCAGCATCACCAGGGTTTCCAGCGACAGGCCTTCCAGCGCGCCCAGTTGCGCGGTCTTGCGCAGCAAGCCGTAGAAGCCGAAGGTGGCGGCGATCACCAGGCTGATCCACGGCAGGCTGCCGTTGGCGACGGTCAACCACAGCACCGCGCCCAGCGCCAGGATCACGGCCAGCCATTGCAGCGGCCGCATGCGCTCCTTGAGGATGAGGTAGCCCAGCAGCACGCTCACCAGCGGGCTCATGAAATAGCCCAGGCTGGTATCGACGATGCGGCCGACGTTGACCGCCCAGACGTAGAGCGTCCAGTTGCCCGACAACAGCAGCGCCGAGAACAGGAAACCCAGCAGCACGCGCGGCTGGCGTGCCGCTTCGCGCAGCCACGCCCATTGGCGGCGCCACATCAGCACCCCGGCCAGGAAGACGAAAGACCAGAACAGGCGGTGGATGACGATATCGAAGGAGGGAATCTCCTTGAGCAGCTTGAAGTAAAGCGGGAACAGTCCCCACAGCAGGAAGCAGGAAATGGCGTAAAGCATCGTGGTCTCGGCGTGGCGGCTGCCTCGTTTTCTAAGTTGTATGACAGCCGGGATGAAGCCGGCATTATTTCAGGATTTCGCGCGCCGCGCTTGCCGCAGGTCAACGTCGTCCATGAAAAAGCCCGGCACACGGCCGGGCCTTGGCGAAACGCGGATACCCCGGACTCAGTGCGCCGGCTGCGCCGCTACCGTCTCGTGCTTGGCCACCAGGTGATACAGCAGGAAGGCCGAAACGCCGCAGAAGGCCATCACCGCGGTCAGCGGCAAGGCGGTGCCGTCGTGCCACAGGCTCATCACCACGCCCGACAGCACGCCCATGCCGAACTGCAGCGTACCCATCAGCGCGGCTGCGGTACCGGCTTGGCGGCCCTGATGCTTCAAGGCGATCGCGGTGGCGTTGGGGCCGGTGAAACCGTAGGCGGTGAGGAAGCCGAAGAAACCGACCAGCAACAGCGGCAGGCTTTCCAGTCCCGCCAGCACCAGCAGCGCCACCGCCAGCGACAAGCCGGCCGGCACCCACAGCACCTTGCCCAGCACGCGTTCGGCCGAGCGCTTTATCACCAGGCGCGCATTGACCTGCGAGGCGGCGATCAGACCGATCGCATTGGACGCGAACACGAAGCCGAAGTACTGCGGCTTGATGCCGTGCAGCTCGATGATCACGAACGGACCGCCCGAGATATAGGCGAACATGCCGGCCTGCACCAGGCCGCCGCACAGCACGTAAGACATGAATTGCTTGTGGCGCAGCAGGCCCCAGTACTGGCGCAGCGTGCGGCCGATGTGCAGCGGCTCGGCCTGGCTGGCGTCGATGGTTTCGGTCAGATACTTGCGGGTGCCCAGGATGCACAGCAGGCCGAAGATGGACAGCACCACGAAGATGCCGCGCCAGCTGGCGAACACCAGCATCAGGCCGCCGATGAAGGGCGCCAGGATCGGCGCCAGGCCGAACACCAGCATCAGCATCGAGAAGGCCTTGGCCGAACCTTCCGCGCCCATGCGGACGCGCACCATGGCGCGCGGGATCACCATGCCGGCGCTGCCGCCCAGGCCCTGGAACAGGCGCAGCACGATCAGCGTCTCGATGTTCTGCGCGAAGATACACAGGAAGGAACAGAGGAAATACAGGCCGATGCCGAAGAACAGCGGCGGCTTGCGGCCAAAGCGGTCCGACAGCGGACCGTAGAACATCTGGCCGACCGCCAGGCCGACCAGGAAGGCGGCCAGCGTCAACTGGACCAGATTGGTGCCGACGTTCAAGTCCCGCGCGATGGCGGTAAAGCTGGGCAGGTACATGTCGATGGCCAGCGCGCCCATTGCGGTAAGGCCGGCCAACACGGCCAGCCATGGGGGAAATTTGCTCGTCGAGAGCGAAGTGTCGTTGTTATGCATGTGGAAATCTTGAGACAGCCGACGGAGCAGCCGATGGAGTGAACCCGCCATTATACAACGCCGGCCGCTTTCCTTCAGGCCGCGCGGAGGCTGCGACTTGATTGACGGAAAGTTACGTTGGCATGTAGCAAAAGTTAAGTTCGTGCAAATAATGCCGACAAGTCTCGTGCACACTGTTGCAAAAAATGGCACACTTTCCCGTGACAGTTCTCACTTGTCAGGAGCAGCGGCGGTGAGAGGCGGGAATAAGCTGAAATACGCCGGCTACGCCCTTTGTTGGCATGCCAGGCATCAGGCCGATCGACAGAAGCTACAAGCATATTGCCGCAGGGGAAGTGGAATGATTGCGCGATTTTCGCCATCCGCGAAAAAGATGCCGGATGCTGGCCGCGATACCAACGCGGCCCAGCCGGCGACCAGTCGCAGCCGCCAGGGGATCGTCGCGGCGGGTCTTGCCGCAGCCATGCTGCTGGCCGGATGCGGCCCGCGTGAAGAGACCGCCAAGCCGCCGCCCGCCGTCGAGCCGGCGGTGCTGACCGCGCTGGTGTGGGCGCCCGACTGGGCCGAGGAAATGCACCGCGTGGCCGACGTGTTCATGCGCGAGCATCCGGATGTACGGTTCGATCTGCAATTCATGATCGGCAATTCGGTCGAGGAAAATCTCAAACCCAAGGCTGCCACCGACAGCCTGCCCGACATCATCTCGGTCAATCCCAATCCCTACACCGCGGCGCTGGCCGACCAGGGCATGCTGGCCGACATCGGCGACACCGCCGCCTGGGGCAACATGCTGGAAATCCTGCAGCACGACTGGACCTCGCCGACCGGTCGCCGCTTCGGCATCCCGACCGGGTTGGCGACCTCCCTGATCTACTACAACCGCGACATGTTCGAGCGTGCCGGCATCGGCAAGCTGCCCACCGATTTCGACGAATTCCTCGGCGCCGCCGCCGCGCTCAAGAAGGCCGGCTTCACGCCGCTGGCGCTGTCGGGCGCCTTCCCCAACATGCTGGGCAACGGTCCCTTCAGCTACGGCTTTGCCAACAACGTCGCGGCGCGCATGCCGGACTGGCGCACGCGCATTGCCGACGGCACCTTGGTGCTGGACAACGCCGACGGCGCCGCCATCTTCGCCCGCTTGAAGACCCTGCACGACAAGAAGCTGTTGCAGGCCGACTGCATGCGCTCCGGCTATGACGACACGTTGCGCCAGTTCGCCGAAGGGCGCGCGGCCATGACCTTCCAGGGCACCTGGGCGGCGGGTTCGCTGATGCATAGCCGCGACCTGCGCGTGGGCGTGTTCGCGCCGCCGTGGAACGATAAGGGACAAGCGCTGACGCCGGTGATCGGCAGCGAGACCGGCTTCGCTGTGGCCCAGCGCAGCAGCGAACGCAACCGCAAGGCGGCCAAGCAATTCATCGATTTCCTCTACGGTCCGGGCATGCCGATCTGGCAGGGCAAGCGCCAGAACATTCCGCCGTTCAGGAAGGTCTCGGACGAAGTATCCGGCGACCGCGCGCTGTTCACGCTGGTGGAGCGCATGGAAAAAGATGCCGCGCCGATCGGCAATCCCGGCTTGTACTATTCCTACTTGCCGGCCAACACCATAGAAGTGCTGCACGGCTTGCTGCAAGCGGTGCTGTCCGGCAAGAAGTCGCCCGAGGATGCCGCGCGCGCGTTGCAGGAATCCATCGGCGACCAGGCGCGCACCCATAACAAATGAACCGGATCGAGGAACCGACCCCATGCGCAAACGGCTGGACTTCCTCTCGCTGAGCTTCCTGCGGAAGATCGAGATCCGCTATCGGCTGATCAATTCCTTCATCCTGGTTTCGCTGTTGCCGCTGCTGATCTCGGGACTGCTGGCCTATGGCGAGACCAGCCGCGCCACCCAGGAGAAGGTGCGCGCCTACTCGGTGCAGGTGGCCAAGCAGATTTCGCAGAACCTGATGCTGCGCATGGAGAAGATCGAGGACACCAGCGAGGAGTTGGCGCTGTCGGATCGCCTGCAGAATCTGCTGGCCGACTACTACGGCGCCGACGAGGCTTCCGGCGCCGCCGCGCGCAGCGGCATCGCCAAGGCGCTGCTGGATACCTACGGCTCCTTTCCCTACGTCAACCAGAAGTACATCCTGGACCGCAACCGCCAGGTAATCGATGCGCAGATCTTCGCGCCGCTGGCCAACAGCGTGGCGCGCCTGGCGGAGGAGGCGCCGGACTTCAACGGCCGCGCCAGGTGGGCGCTGTACAACGCGGGACACGGCCAGAAAAGCCTGGCGATGCTGCGCGAGATCC
Source organism: Herbaspirillum frisingense (assembly GCA_009914615.1). Lineage (GTDB taxonomy): Bacteria > Pseudomonadota > Gammaproteobacteria > Burkholderiales > Burkholderiaceae_D > Herbaspirillum > Herbaspirillum frisingense_B. Next base: position 3,281 of record WNDX01000138.1, on the reverse strand, counting down.
GCTTTACCGGCAATAACCGCAATGCAGGATTCCTGTTCGTCGGCGTGCGGCCGAATTATTTCTTCCGCATCTTCGAAGGCATCGACCTGGGCTATGACTCCAGCATCTTCATCGTCGATGCCAATAACGGCGCGATCGTGGTGCAGAGCCGCGAGGGCGGCGCGGGCGTCGCCGATCCAGCCTTGCAGCAAGGCATTGCGGCCAGCCTGGCGCAGCGGCGCGACAGCGACTTCATCTCCTATACCGCCGCCGACAAGACCGCCTATTACGCCGCCATCGCCAAGGTGCCGCACACCTCCTGGCTGGTGGTCAGCGCCACGCCCAGCGACCGCCTCAACGCAGACACGCGCTCGGTGCGCAACAAGATCGTCGGCATCGGCGTGCTGTGCTTCGCGGCCTCGCTGCTGCTGTCGGCGCTGATCGCGCGCAGCATCAGCGTGCCGCTCAAGCGCCTGATCATGGTGATGAAGGAAACCGAAAGCGGCAATTCGCGCATCCGGATGGAGCAGGCCGGCAGCGACGAGATCGCCGTCCTGTCGCGCAAGTTCAACGAGATGGCCAGCAAGCTGCACCAGAACAAGGAACAGCTGGAAGAACAGGTGGCCGTGCGCACGCGCGAGCTGGAGCGCGCCAATCGCAAGCTGGAAGCGCTCTCCGCCACCGATGGCCTGACCGGCGTGGCCAACCGGCGCCGCTTCGACGAGGCCCTGGCCAACGAGATGCGGCGCGCCTCGCGCTCCTCCAAGCCGCTGGCGCTGCTGATGCTGGACGTGGATTTCTTCAAGAAATATAACGACCGCTACGGCCATCAGGCCGGCGACGAATGCCTGCGCATCGTGGCGCGCGTGCTGCAGAAGAGTTCGCGCCGCGCGACCGATCTGGTGGCGCGCTACGGCGGCGAGGAGTTCAGCATCATCGTCGCCGAGAGCGACGCCGGCAGCGCGATCCAGCATGCCGAGAACATTTGCGACGCCATCTTCGAACTGAAGATCCCGCATGCCGATTCACCGTTCGGCTATATCACCGCCAGCATCGGCGTGGCCGCGGTGCAACCGGACGACCATACGATTCCGGAACGCGTGCTGCGCATCGCCGACCAGGCGCTGTATCACGCCAAATACCAGGGCCGCAATCGCGTGGTGCTGGGCAACGACGCCACCCATAGTCTCTGAGCGGGGCGGGGCGCCGGCCCTGCTCTTCCGCTACGCTCCACTTGCCTCCGATCCTCCGACAGGCGGTCGGCCGGCGCGCTGTCAGCGCTTGTCCTGCAATCCGCTGACAGCCGCCTGACAGCTCGCTTTCCAGATGCAAAGAATGGTTAAACCGGCATCGTCTTGCCTGAACCAAAGATTGGGCGCTGCATCATACCGATATGCCATGCCCGATCCCTATATATAGATAGCGAGGAACAGCAGATGACCCCAAGCCGAGAAGAAAAAAAACACTGGACCGTCGAGGATATCGACTTCACCCGTATTGACGTGGCGCGGGTGCGCAAGGACGAAGAATTGTTCTATCTGGTGGCTTGCGCCTCCTTCGTCGAAAGCGGTTCCGACCTCTACACCCACAATCTGGTGGAGTATTACCGCGGCGACGCCGAGGTCGAAGGCTGGCTGCGCGAACAGTGGGAAAAGGAAGAACTGCAGCACGGCGCCGCGCTGCGCGCCTATGTGGAATACGTGTGGCCGGAGTTCGACTGGGAGCTCGCGTACAAGGGCTTTCTTGACGAGTATTCCCAATATTGCAAGGTGGAGCTGCTGGAACCCACCCGCGCCCAGGAGCTGGCGGCGCGCTGCGTGGTCGAGACCGGCACCTCGACTTACTATCGCGCCCTGGCGCGCGCCACGGACGAACCGGTGCTCAAGCAACTGGCCGGCCTGATCGCCAACGATGAAGTGAATCACTACAAGCACTTCTATAAATACTTCCGCCGCTATCGCAGCCAGGAGAACATCGGCCGCTCGCGCGTGCTGGGCACGCTGAGCCGGCGCACGCTGGAATTGAAGAACGAGGATGCCGATTGCGCCATCCGCCACGTGGTCAGGGTTCATCGTCCCGAACTGGCGGCCGATCCGGCGCGCGTCAAGGAACTGGCGTCGCGCATGAGCCGCACCGTGCGCGTGAATCTCAAACCCGAGACCACCATCAAGATGATCATGCGCCCGCTGGAACTGCCCGTGGCGGTGCAAAACATGATCGAGTTTCCCATCCGCCAGTTCATGCAGCGCGTGATCCTGCGCTGAGACGCCCTGACGGCACCGGTGGCAAGCGCTGGTCCACGGCGATTGTCGCCAATCCGGTCGCGACGCCGGGCCTGTGCCTGGCCGCAGCGGAATGCCCGCCGGCCGGGCGCTGCGGCCGCCCTCCCCCTGCGCCCCAACTTCGGGCGGGACCGAGCGCCAGCTTGGTGAAAGTTGTCGCGGCGACATGGCAGTGTCAACAAAGCCGCCCGCCTTTGGTGCGCAAACCTGCGCGCTTTGACAACATCCGCGCCCCATCCCTCCCTCGCCCACGCCCCGCTTTGATGCATGGCGCCCACCGTTTCCGGGCATTGGCACGCATTCTGCTAAAGCGACTGGGCAGTGAAAAGAATTCTTCCAAACTTTTAACCGAGGGAGCAAAACATGTCACGTCGTACCGTACTGAAAGCAACTGCACTTGGCGCATTCGCCCTGGCCGCATCTTCCTGGCTGCCCTCCGCGTTCGCCGCGGACACCATCAAGGTCGGCATCCTGCACTCCCTCTCCGGCACCATGGCGATCTCGGAAACCTCGCTCAAGGACGTGGCCCTGATGACCATCGACGAGATCAACGCCAAGGGCGGCGTGATGGGCAAGAAGCTGGAACCGGTGGTGGTCGATCCGGCCTCCAACTGGCCGCTGTTCGCTGAAAAGGCGCGCCAGTTGATCTCGCAGGATAAGGTGTCGGTGGTGTTCGGCTGCTGGACCTCGGTGTCGCGCAAGTCGGTGCTGCCGGTGTTCAAGGAATTGAACAGCCTGCTGTTCTACCCGGTGCAGTACGAAGGCGAGGAACTGGAAAAGAACGTGTTCTACACCGGCGCGGCGCCGAATCAGCAAGCCATCCCCGCGGTGGAATACCTGATGTCCAAGGACGGCGGCGGCGCCAAGCGCTTCGTGCTGCTGGGCACCGACTACGAAATTATTTTAAAAGTTGTTTTAACCGGGTCCAGCAAATCAAGGCGCAAGCCAATGACAGGAAGGCTTCGTGGATATGAGCATAGCGTTCGTAACGAATCTTCAGGCGCCGAAACGAGTGCAGCC
>WNDX01000137.1 GCA_009914615.1 Herbaspirillum frisingense | reverse complement strand
GCGCCTTCTATGCGATTCTTGTTCATCGGCTCGCGATTTACGCTCCACGCTTCCTTCCCACACTCGGTCACCCTCATGCAGTTGCGCTTCACTTCATTCACTGTGACCAGCTCATGGCGGGACTTGCACCCGCAGGAGTGCGCCCATGCTGGGCGCACAAAGAAAAAAAGGCCCGCGAACGCGGGCCTGGGAAGGTCAGTGCAGGTCTTCCGCGTAGGAAGCCGCCGCCACCAGCCGCCGGGTGTAGTCGTGCTGCGGCCGCTGCAGCACACTGGCGGCGTCGCCGCTTTCCACCACCTTGCCATCCTTCATCACCATCACCTGATGCGCCATGGCGTGCACCACCGCCAGATCGTGCGTGATGAATACATAGGCCATGCCGTGGCGCCGCTGCAGTTCGGACAGCAGTTGCAGCACCTGCTGCTGCACGGTGACGTCCAGCGCCGAGGTCGGCTCGTCCAGCAGCAGCAGTTCCGGCTGCAGCACCAGCGCGCGCGCGATGGCGATGCGCTGGCGCTGGCCGCCGGAGAATTCGTGCGGATAGCGCTCCAGCGACGCCGCCGGCAGGCCGACTTCGGCCAGCGCGTCGACGATGGTGCGGCGCTGCTGCTCGGGGCTCAGTTCGGGGTGATGCAGGGCCAGGCCTTCGCCGACGATCTGTTCCACTGTCCTGCGCGGCGACAGCGAAGCGAACGGATCCTGGAACACCACCTGCATGCGCGAGCGCATGGGCCGCAGGTCGCGGCTGGAACGCCCGGTGATGGCGTCGCCGTCGAAGCGGATCTCGCCCGCCACGCGCGCGCCCGACAGGCGCAGCAGCGCCATGCCCAGCGTCGATTTGCCGGAGCCGGATTCGCCCACGATGCCTAGCGTCTCGCCACGCCGCAGTTGCAGATCGACGCCGTCCACCGCGTGGAACTGGCGCTTAGAGAACCAGCCCTGCTTGATCTGGTAAGTGCAGCGCAACTGCCGCGCTTGCAGCACCACGGCGGCATCCGCCGCGACCTCGGCGGCGTTGCGCTGGGGCCGGCTTTGCAGCAGCTTGCGGGTATAGGGCTCTTGCGGCTGGGCGAACAGTTGCGCGGTTGGCGCGGCCTCCACCAGCTTGCCCTTTTCCATCACGCCGACGCGGTCGGCGAAGTGGCGCACCAGGCTGAGGTCGTGCGAGATGATCAGCACCGCCATGTTTTCTTCGCGCTGCAACTGGTTCAGCAATTCCAGGATCTGCACCTGGATGGTCACGTCCAGCGCCGTAGTCGGCTCATCGGCGATCAGCAGCTTGGGCTTGCAGGCCAGGGCCATGGCGATCATCGCGCGCTGGCGCTGTCCGCCCGAGAGTTCGTGCGGATACGACAAGGCGCGCCGCGCCGGCTCCGGGATGCCGGTCTTTTCCAGCAGTTCGACGGTGCGTCGCGCGGCTTGCCTGGCGTTGATGCCTTCGTGGCGCATCAGCACCTCGGCGATCTGGTTGCCGATGGTGAACAACGGGTTCAAGGCCGTCATCGGCTCCTGGAAGATCATCGCCACATCGTTGCCGCGCACCTGCTGCATCTGGCGTTCGGTCTTTTGCAGGATGTCCACGCCGTCGAACAGGATGCTGCCCTCGTAGCGGGCATCCTGGTTCAGTTGCAGCACGGCCAGCGAACTGACCGTCTTGCCGGAACCGGACTCGCCCACCAGCGCGAACTTCTCGCCGGCGGCGACGCTGAAGCTGACGTCGTCCACCACCACGGCGTCGCCGAAGCGCACCGTCAGGTTCCTGACTTCCAGCAAGGCTTGTTGCGGGGCGCCGGCGCTCATGCCTTCCTCCTGACGTCCAGCGCGTTGCGCAGGGCATCGCCGATATTGGTCAACAGCAGCAGCATCACGGTCAATACCAGGAAGGTCGACAGCGCGATCCACCACGCGTCCAGGTTGTTCTTGCCCTGCGACAGCAGCTCGCCCAGGCTGGGCGTGGACGGCGGCACGCCCAGGCCGAGGAAGTCCAGGCTGGTCAGCGCCAGGATGGAAGCGCTCATGCGGAACGGCAGGAAGGTCACCACGGTGGTCATGCTGTTGGGCAGGATATGGCGCCAGATGATCTGGCGGTTGGACAGGCCGAGCGCGCGCGCGGCCTGCACGTATTCGAGATTGCGATTGCGCAGGAAATCGGCGCGCACGTAGTCGGCCAGCCCCATCCAGCCGAACGCGGCCAGCAGGATCAGCAATACCAGCAGGCTGGGCTGGAAGATGGAGAAGAAGATGATCAGCAGGTAGAGCTCGGGCATCGAGCCCCAGATTTCCAGCAGGCGCTGGATCAGCAGGTCGGTGCGACCGGCGAAGTAGCCCTGCACGGCGCCGGCCAGCACGCCCAGCACCACGCCGATGACGGTCAGCGCGATGCCGAACAGCACCGACAGGCGAAAGCCGTACAGCAACCGCGCGAACACGTCGCGCCCGCGGTCGTCCGTGCCCAGCCAGTTGTCGGCCGAGGGCGGCGCCGGATTGGGCGACTTGGCGAAGTAGTTCAGCGTCTCGTGGTTGTAGCGGTTGATCGGATACAGCGCCCAGTTGCCGTCTTTCTTGAACTGATCCTGGACGAAGGGATCGAGATAGTCGGCCGGCGTGTCGAAGTCGCCGCCGAAGCTGCGGTCCGAATAATCGCGCAGCATGGGAAACATCAGTTGGCCGTTGTAGCTGGCCACCAGCGGCTTGTCGTTGGAGATCAGCTCGGCGCCCAGGCTGATCACGAACAATACGGAAAAGATCAGCAGGCTCCAGTAACCGTTGCGGCTGGCGCGGAAACGCAGCCAGATGCGACGGCCGGGAGAGACCGAGGGTGCGGCGACGAGCGCGCCGGCGGCTCCGGGAGAGGCGGAGGATGTCTGCATGGCATTCATTTGGCAAGGCTTTCGAATTGCACGCGCGGATCGACCCACAGGTAGCACAGATCGCCCAGCAGCTTGACCACCAGGCCGATCAGGGTGAACAGGTAGAGCGTGCCCATCACCACCGGATAGTCGCGGCGGATCACCGATTCATACGAGAGCAGGCCCAGGCCGTCGAGCGAGAACAGCGTCTCGATCAGCAGGCTGCCGGCGAAGAAGGCGCCGATGAAGGCCGCCGGGAAACCGGTCACCAGCGGGATCAGCGCGTTGCGGAACACGTGCTTGTAGAGCACCTTGTTCTCCGACAGGCCCTTGGCGCGCGCAGTGAGCACGTATTGCTTGCGGATCTCTTCGAGGAAGGTGTTCTTGGTCAGCATGGTCATGGTGGCGAAGGAACCGGCCACCGAGGCGATGATGGGCAGCGTGATGTGCCACAGGTAATCGCCGACCTTGCCCAGCAGCGACAGCTGATCCCAATTGTCCGAGGTCAGTCCGCGCAGCGGGAACCATTGCAGGAAGCTGCCGCCGCCGAACACCACCAGCAGGAACACGCCCAGCACGAAGCCCGGGATGGAATAGCCCACCAACACCACCGCGCTGGACACCGAATCGAAGCGACTGCCTTCGCGCACCGCCTTGGCCACGCCCAGCGGCACCGAGATCAGGTAGGTCAGGAAGAAGGTCCACAGCCCGATCGTGATGGACACCGGCATCTTGGATTTGACCAGCTCCCACACGTCGCTGTGGTGGTAGAAGCTCTTGCCCAGGTCGAAGGTGGCGAAGCCCTTGAGCATCAGCGCGAAGCGTTCCAGCGGCGGCTTGTCGAAGCCGTACAGGGCCTTGATCTCCTTGATGCGTTCGGCGTCCACGCCCTGGCGGCCGCGATAGGCGCCGCCCCCGCCGCCGGCCGACTCGTGCACGCCGGCGCGGCCGCGCAGCTCCTGCACCATCTGCTCCACCGGCCCGCCCGGCACGAACTGGATCACCGCGAAGGTGATCGCGATCACGCCCAGGAGCGTGGGCACCATCAACAGGATGCGCTTGAGTATGTAGGCCCAGATATTCATGACAGGTGCTTTCTCGTGTTCTCGGCGGCCATCCTGGTCGTCTTGGCCGGTTTGTTCGGCGCGGCCATCAGCGCGGCTTCTCTTCCCACCACATGCCGACCACGTAGGGGTTGGCTTCGTAGTATTTGGGCAAGGTGGCGGGGATGCCGAAACGGTTGCGATAGGCCATGCGGTGCGTGCCGGAATACCAGTGCGGCACCGTGATGTACAGGTTCTGCAATACGCGGTCCAGCGCATGCGTGGCGGTCACCAGTTGGGCCCGCGAACGCGCCGCCACGACGTTGCCGATCAGCTTGTCCACCGCCGGGTTCTTCAGGCCCCAGACGTTGTTGGAGCCGGTTTCACCGGCCGCCTTGGAACCGTACATGTCGAACATTTCGGTGCCCGGACTGTTGGAGGCCGGCATGGCCAGGCTGGTCATGTCGAATTCGAAGTTCTCCACCAGCTTTTGCGCCAGCGCGTAGTCCACCACCCGCTGATTGACACGGATGCCGAGCTTTTCGAGGTTGCGCGCATAGATGCCGATCACGCGCGACATGGAGGGTTGATCATCCAGGATTTCCAGGCTGAAGACCTCGCCCTTGGCGTTGCGCAGCGCGCCATCGCGGTACTGCCAGCCGGCCTGCTCGAACAGACGGCGCGCTTGCAGTAAGTTGGCGCGCAGCGATCCGGGCGGGTTAGTGTTGGGCGGCGCCAGCGCCGGGCCGAACACCGCCGGCGGCAACTGCGCGCGCAGCGGTTCCAGCAACTTCAACTCATCGTCCGAGGGCATGCCGGTGGCCGCCAGTTCGGAATTGGCGAAGAAAGAATTGAGGCGGGTGTACTGGTTATAGAACAACTGGCGGTTCAACCATTCGAAGTCCAGCGCCAAGCCCAGCGCCTGGCGCACGCGGATGTCCTGGAACTGCGGGTGGCGCAGGTTCATCACGAAACCCTGCATGTTGGCGCCGTTCTGGTGCGGGAAGGCGCGCTTGACGATTTCGCCGCCGGCGAACTTGGGGCCGGTATAGCCGCGCACCCAATTCTTGGCGCTGTATTCCACCACCACGTCGAACTCGCCGGCCTTGAACGCTTCCAGCCGCGCCAGGTCGTCCTTGTAGAAGCGATAGACGATGCGGTTGAAATTGAACATGCCCTTGCGCGTGGGCACGTCGTTGCCCCAGTAGTCGGCGCGGCGCTTGAAGCTGATGCTGCGGCCCAGGTCGTAGCTCTCGATGGCATAGGGGCCGCTGGCGACGGGCGCGGTCAGCTGGATCTGGTCGAACGGCGTGCCGGCCGCCCACTTGCGCGAAAACACCGGCAGGCCGCCGACGATCAGCGGTAGTTCGTGGCTGTCGCTCTTGAAGTCGAAGCGCACCGTCATGGCGTCCACCACCACGCAGCGCTCGACTTCGGCGAACACCGACTTGTACTGCGGCGCGCCCTTGGCGAGCAACGTGTCGAAGGAATACTTGACGTCCTCGGCGGTGACCTGGTCGCCGTTGTTGAAGCGCGCCTTGGGGTTGATGTGGAAACTCATCGAACGGCGGTCCGGGGCCAGCTTCATGTCGTCGGCCAGCAGGCCGTACATGGTAGCGACCTCGTCGGAGGAGCCGATGGCCAGGGTGTCGAACATCAACTGCTCCAAGCCGGCCGCGGCCACGCCCTTCAGCGAGAACGGGTTGAACTTGTCGAAACTGGTGCGGCGATCCGGATTGGCGAGGTAGAGCGCGCCGCGCTTGGGCGCATCCGGATTGACGTAGTCGAAATGGGTGAAACCGGCGGGATACTTGGGCGTGTCGTACAGGGAGAAGGCGTGCTCCGCGGCGGCGGGATTGCCGTGGGCCAGGACGGCGGCCAGCAGGCAGGAAAGTAAGGTCTTGACCATGCGGTGGGTGTCTGCGCTCTCGGTGTCTTTATATTGTCTTCCGGCAGGCAAGTCCCGTGCCCGCCAGGCTGGAAACGATTACGTTCAGCTTGCGTTCGGGGCATTGTAAATAGATGGGCGATTACAGGGAAGCAATTAAAACAACTAAGCAAGCGCACCCGCCCCGCTCCCGTCCGACGGCGCCGCGCCGGGCGGGTTCCCGCCCGCGGCCGGCGCGCAGAGGTTGCCCCGCCTGCCGCAAGCCCCTACAATCTGGGCCTGTTCATCCCGGCAGCCGCGCACGCGCGGCGCGCCGCTATCACCACCGGCCGCGCAGCGCGCCCGCCCAGAGCATCGGCGGACGCGGCGCGGCGGACCATACGGAGTCATCATGGCATTTCTGCAAGGCAAAAAAATTCTGATCACCGGCTTGCTGTCCAACCGGTCCATCGCCTACGGCATCGCCGAAGCGTGCAAGCGCGAAGGCGCGGAACTGGCCTTCACCTACGTCGGCGAACGCTTCAAGGAGCGCATCACCAAGTTCGCGGAAGAGTTCGGCAGCAATCTGATCTTCGATTGCGACGTCGGCAGCGACGAGCAGATCAATGCCTTGTTCGCCGACCTCGGCAAGTCCTGGAACCAGCTGGACGGCCTGGTGCACGCCATCGGCTTCGCCCCCAGCGAGGCGATCGCCGGCGATTTCCTGGAAGGCTTCTCGCGCGAGGGCTTCAAGATCGCCCACGACATCTCGGCCTACAGCTTCCCGGCCATGGCCAAGGCCGCCGTGCCCCTGCTGTCGCCCAACGCCGCCCTGCTGACCCTGACCTACCTGGGGTCGGAGCGCGTGGTGCCCAACTACAACACCATGGGCCTGGCCAAGGCCTCGCTGGAAGCCTCGGTGCGCTACCTGGCCGAAGCGCTGGGCCCCAAGGGCGTGCGCGTGAACGGCGTGTCGGCCGGCCCGATCAAGACCCTGGCCGCCAGCGGCATCAAGGGCTTCGGCAAGATCCTCGGCGCCGTGGCGGCGACCGCTCCGTTGCGTCGCAACGTCACTATCGAAGACGTCGGCAATGCGTCGGCCTTCCTGCTGTCGGACCTGGCGTCCGGCATCACCGGCGAAATCACCTACGTTGACGGCGGCTTCTCGCGCGTGGTTGGCGGCATTGCCGAGTAAGAACTTCGCCGCAACAACAAATAAGCCACAGATTGTCGAATTGGCATGATGCTAAATTCGAGGTTTTACTGTATGATTCTGCTTGTGCATCGCAATAACCGATGCACAAGCGAATCGGGCGTGAAAACGTAATCAGTACGTACGTACGTCTTTCCAGCCGAGATCGCCCAAGCAGCTTCGCAAGCCTTACCTGTCAGCAAGACAAGTTTTCAGTAAAAGCCCCCCGCCTCTGGCATCGCTCGATGATGCCGTCCCGGCGCAAAGCTTTTGTGCCGAAATTTCTTTGTATTTTTTCATAGTCATTTCGTCGGTTGGCGTTGCTTTTTTTCGTTCAGGCCTTTGATGCCCGGCGCGCTTGTGCTCGCCCGCTGAATTGTGTCTGACGTTCACATTCACGAAAGAGATTATGACTTTTGAAGCACTCGGCCTGAACCCTTCGATCATCAAAGCATTGACCGAAGCAGGCTATACCAACCCGACCCCGGTCCAGGAAAAAGCCATCCCCGCCGCCATCAGCGGCCAGGATCTGCTGGTGTCCTCGCAGACCGGCTCGGGCAAGACCGCCGCGTTCATGCTGCCGTCGCTGCATCAGCTGGCCGACCTGCCGCAAGCAGCGCAAGCGCCGCGCACCCCGAATCAAGAACGCCAGGCCAGCCGCGCCCGCGGCGAGCGTCCGCGCTTCCAGCCGGCGCAGCCCAAGATGCTGGTGCTGACCCCGACCCGCGAACTGGCCCTGCAAGTGACCACCGCCACCGACAAGTACGGCGCCTACATGCGCCGCGTGCGCGTGGTGTCCATCCTGGGCGGCATGCCGTATCCGAAGCAGATGCAACTGCTGTCGCGCAACCCGGAAATCCTGGTCGCGACCCCGGGCCGCCTGATCGACCACATGGAATCGGGCAAGATCGATTTCTCGCAGCTGCAGATCCTAGTGCTGGACGAAGCCGACCGCATGCTGGACATGGGCTTCATCGACGACATCGAAAAGATCGTCGCCGCCACCCCGGCATCGCGCCAGACCATGCTGTTCTCGGCCACGCTGGACGGCGTGGTGGGCAACATGGCCAAGCGCATCACCAACAATCCGCTGACCATCCAGATCGCCAGTTCGACCACCCGCAATGAGAACATCATGCAGCGCGTGCACTTCGTGGATGACCTGTCGCACAAGAACCGCCTGCTGGACCACCTGCTGCGCGACACCAGCATCGACCAGGCCGTGATCTTCACCGCCACCAAGCGTGACGCCGACACCATCGCCGACCGCCTGAACATCGCCGGCTTCGCGGCCGCCGCGCTGCACGGCGACATGCACCAGGGCGCGCGCAACCGCACCCTGAACAGCCTGCGCCGCGGCCAGGTGCGCATGCTGGTGGCCACCGACGTGGCCGCCCGCGGCATCGACGTGCCGGGCATCACCCACGTGTTCAACTACGACCTGCCCAAGTTCGCCGAAGACTACGTGCACCGTATCGGCCGCACCGGCCGCGCCGGCCGCAAGGGTATTGCCATCTCGCTGGTGAACCATGCTGAAGGCATGCACGTCAAGCGCATCGAACGCTTCACCAAGCAGACCATTCCGGTCGATGTGGTGGAAGGCTACGAGCCGAAGAAATCGGCCGCGCCGCGCAGTCCGCGCAAGCCGGGCGGCTGGCGTCCGGGCGATGGCCGCAGCAACGGTAGCGGCAACAACCGTTACGGCAGCGGCAATCGCGAAGGCGGCGGTCACCGTGAAGGCGGTTTCGGCGGCAACCGTGAAGGCGGTCATCGCGAAGGCGGCTACGGCGCCAACCGCGAAGGCCGCAGCTTCGGCGGCAAGCCGGCCAACGGCAACGGCCCGCGCCGCGAAGGCGGCGGCTACAACAAGGGCGGCAACAGCGGCGGCGGTTTCCGCGCCGACGGCCCGCGTCGTTCCTACGGCGATCGTTGATCGCCCGGCCGGCCTGGGTCTTGACCTTGGCCACCAACGAAAAAGCCGCTTCCCAGGAAGCGGCTTTTTCATGCCCGTTCAACCGGCGCAATATGGCTGGACAATCACCCCGCGCACTTGGCGCTCTGCCCCGCCTGCAAGGCGCGCACGTTGTTGGCGATCGCGTCGGCCGCATGGGCCACCGCCTTCTGCATGGCCAGCACCACATCCGAGGCCGCGCCGCCGCTCACCGGTTCCACCACCGTCATGCGGCACACCGCGCTGCGGCGATCGTCCGAACGGGTGATGGTCCAGCCGAAGCCGGCTTGCACCTGACCGTTGCGCACCGCGTCCAGGTCGCGCAGTTCGACATTGATGCGATAGCTGACCTGGTCGGCCGGACGGCCGCTGCGTGAGATGTCGATCGCGCCCAGGCGGCTGGCCACACCCGCCGCAAGGGCGTCGCGCAACTCACTGTTGAAGGGGGAGGACCAGCGGTCCTGTTCCAGCACATCGAGCCTGGTCGCGTCGCCGCGCACCACCAGTTGCGGACGCGCCAGGCGATCGGGCACGGCCACCGGCATGACTTCGATGAAGGTCTGCGGCTGCCCCTGGGCGGGCACGGCGCCGGCGGCGGCGGTGGGCGATGCGCTCAGCGTATAGAACTGCGTCGGCGGCGAGCTGCCGCAGGCGGCCAGCAAGGCCGCCGCCAAGGCGGCCGCGACGAGCGATTTCAGGGAATTGTTCTTGTGGTTGTGCATCATGGCTCCTGTTTGCCGCGGATCAGCGATTCCGGGTGCTGCTGCAGGTAATCGGTCAGGATGCGGATCGAGGCCGCGGCGCGCGACAGTTCCTGCATGGTCTGGCGGATGTCCTGCTGCAACGGCGCATCGTCGGACAGCGTGCGTTCGGCCGCGTTCAAGGTCTTGCGCGCATCCTTCATGGCGGCGGTCATCTCCGGCGCGATGTCGTTGTTGATACGCGCGGCGGTCTGCTCGGCCGTGGTCAGCGTCTTGTTGAGCGTCTTCACGGTGGATTGCAGGTCGCGCCCGATCTCGTCGAACGGCACCTTGGACAGCTTGCCGGCGATGTCGGCGATCTGGCTCTGGATCTCGTCCAGGCTGCCCGGGATGGTGGGCAGTTCCAGCGGCACTTTCTCTGTATCGATCTGCACCGGCTTGGCCTTGGGGAAGAAGTCGATCGCCACGTACAACTGGCCGGTCAGCAGATTGCCGTTGCGCAGCTGGGCGCGCAGGCCGCGCTTGACCAGGAAGCGCAGGCGCTCGGCGTGCGAGTAGCGCGGCTCGGTCATTTCCTGGTTGAAGCGGTGGCCCAGGCGGTCCGGATAGATCTGCACCGTGACCGGCATGCGGAATTCGCCCTTGTTGCGGTCGTATTCGATGCCGATGTTCTTGACCTCGCCCAGCACCACGCCGCGGAAATCGACGGTGGCGCCCGGCTGCAGGCCGCGCAGCGACTGGTCGAAGTACAGCAGTACGGTCTGCGGCGTGCCGTCCGGCTCCTTCATCGCGGTGCTCTCGTCGTCGGCCAGTTGGTATTCGGTGCCTTCCTTGGCGGGCGGACTCTTCTCCTCTTCATTGCGGTCGCGGAAGGCGATGCCGCCCAGCACTACGGTGGACAGCGCCTGCGTATGCAGTTTGAAGCCGCTGGCATTGAGCTCCGCGTCGAAGCCGCTGGCGTGCCAGAAACGCGAATTGAGGGTGATGAACTTGTCGTAGGGCGAATTGATGAAGATGCGCAGCGTCACGCCGCGGCCGTCGGCATCCAGGTCATAGGCCATCACCTGGCCGACCTTGATGCGACGGTAGAACACCGGCGTGCCGATGTCGAGCGAGCCGAGGTCGTCGGCGTGCAGCACGAATTGACGTCCGGAGGCGTCGCGGGTGACGATGGGCGGCTGTTCGAGGCCGACGAAATCCTTCTTGGTCTCGCCGGAGGCGCCGGCGTCGGCGCCGATGTAGGCGCCCGAAAGCAGCGTGCCCAGACCCGAGATACCCGAGGCCGCGATGCGCGGACGCACCACCCAGTAGCGCGTGTCTTCGGCGTCGAAGCCGGAGGCTTCCTTGGTCAGCTGGATCGACACCAGCACGTGCGAGCGGTCTTCGGAGAGCTTGATGGACTGCACCTGGCCGATGTCCACGTCCTTGTACTTGACCTTGGTCTTGCCCGCTTCCAGCCCTTCGGCGGAGCGGAAGCTGACGGTCACCATGGGGCCGCGGTCAACCAGGATCTTGGCCACCAGCGTCAGGCCGACCACCGCGGCGATGATGGGAATCAGCCAGACCAGCGAGGGCAGCCAGTTGCGCTGGCGCACGCGCTTGGGTTGCAGCAGCGCCGGTTTTTCTTCGTGCGTATCGGTCATTCGGTTTCCTGTTTCTTATTGGCCTGCAGATCGGCGGCATTGGCGGGAGCACTGGCAGCGGCGGCTTCGACGAGCGCCGGATGCTCGCCCTCATCCCAGATCAGGCGCGGGTCGAAGGCCAGCGAGGCCAGCATGGTCAGCACCACCACCGCGCCGAAGGCGGCGATGCCGATGCCGGCGTGGACGTCGGCGAAGCCTTGGATCTTCACCAGTCCGGTCAGCACCGAGACCACGAACACGTCCAGCATGGACCAGCGCCCGATGGTTTCGATCACGCGGTACAGCTTGGCGCGCTGCAGGCGCTGCCAGCGGCTGTGGCGGCGCGCCGACAGCACCAGGACGATCAGCGACGCCAGCTTGAACAGCGGCACCAGGAAGCTGGCCACGAACACCACCAGCGCCAGGCCCCACTCGCCCGACGTCCAGAAATAGATGACGCCGGAGAGAATGGTGTCGCGCTGCTCGTCGAACAGGGTGCGGGTTACCATCACCGGCATCAGGTTGGCCGGAATATACATGATGCAGGCGGCGATCAGCAGCGCCCAGGTGCGGTTCAGGCTATCGATCTTGCGCACGTGCAGCGGCGCGTCGCACACGCCGCAGCGCTCGTCCTGGTGCGCGCCTTCCCAGACGGTGCCGCAGTGATGGCAGCCGATCACATCCAGCGCGGCGGCGTCCTGCACCGGAGGATGCTCGTCGGCGCGCGCATCGGCCTGCAGGGCCAGGGCGTCGGGCTGGGCCGGGCGGCTCATGCCGAGTGCTCCGAGATTTCGTCGCGCGACGACTGCTTTTCTTCGCAGATATGCCAGATGTAGCGCGGGTTGAACGACACCACCACCGTCAGCAGCACGGTCAGCGCGCCGAAGGACCACAGCGCCGGGCCGGGAATCACCTCGGCCATGTTGGAGAGCTTGATCAGCGCCACCAGGATGCCCAACATGAAGACTTCGATCATGCCCCAGGGTCGCGCCGCCTGCATCATGCGCAGCAGGAACACGAAGCCCGGCGGGCGCTCCAGGCGCGACGAGGGCAGCAGCAGGTAGAACAGCACCAGCATCTGGATCAGGGGGAACAGCAAGGTGGTGGCGGTGACCAGCAGCGCCACCTCGGACATGCCGTCGCGCGCCAGCGCCAGCACGGCGCCGATCAGCGTGGTGTCGCTGGACAGGCCCTGCAGCTCGATGGTGACGATGGGAAAGGCGTTGGCCAGCACGAACAGGATCAGCGCCCCAACCGTCAGCGGCAGCAGGCGCTCCAGGCGTTTGCCGGTGTGGCGGTCGAGCTCGGCGCCGCAGCGCAGGCAATGCGCGACTTCACAGCGCCCCAGGCGGGGACGGTGATAGACGGCATCACACTCTTCGCAAACGTGTATAGACCGGTGACATAGGTAACACGTGTGTCGGGACATAGGTAACACTTCAATCGTAGACATCATCTTGTCGCAAATCAATTTTGGCGAAGCGCTGATGAGCGAAGTACAACTCGAACACGCCG
>WNDX01000136.1 GCA_009914615.1 Herbaspirillum frisingense | reverse complement strand
GCGCGAGCACCGCGCCCTGTTGGAGCAATACGCTTTGATCGCCAGCATGAGTGCCAGAGGCAACTGCTACGACAACGCAGCAATGGAGAGTTGGAACCACAGTCTGAAGGTCGAGGCCATCCATGGTGAACACCTCGCCACACGGGAGCAGGCCAAGGCTCATGTGTTTGACTACATTGAGGTTGACTACAATCGGATCCGGCTGCACTCGACCCTGGGCTACCTCAGCCCAGAGCAGTACGAGCTGGCCAATGTCGCTTAGATAGGTGTCCGTAAATCAGGGGCAAGATCACATGGAACTCTTTTTCATAGGTGTCTCTCCTGAAACCACGATGTTGTGTAATAGCGCCGCGGAGTGACCTTATGTGCCTCCCCCCGAAACGCCTTTTATGCCGCGGTTCTTTTGCTTTTGGTGCTGAGTGAACGCGCGGCTTTGCCCCGATTGGAACAGCACCGAAGAATATCAGAATGCGCCTTGGGGAAATGCTTGAATTGAGGCGCTGAAATTCTATTTTTTTAATTATTTATAGAAAAAATATTTCTGAATAAAATTTAAGGGAATAAATTTTTTATAAAGAAAAGAAAACGCTCGGTACTTTTCACGTGGCTTCCCGGCCGGCGAGAATGCCTAAGTTGTCGTTTTTACGGGCATTTATTTGGTTTTTTATCAGCGGGATCACTTAAGTGTCTCCTGAAAGCAACATGCCCGGCAGGAAATCCTGGCCGGGCATGGAGGAGGGCAGTACCGGTGAACGGCGCCTGGGCGCCGTCACCAGGCGCAAGGGAATTACTGAACCTTGGCCTTCTTGCGCAGTTCTTCCTGGTAAGCCTGCAGCTTCTTCTGTTGCAGGGCTTCGGCGATCTGCGGCTTGACTTCTTCCAGGGTCGGCACCTTGGCCGGACGCACGTCTTCCAGCTTGATCACGTGCCAGCCGAACTGGGTCTGCACCGGAGTCTGGGTGATGTCACCCTTCTTCAGGGCCACCATGGCGTCGGAGAACGGCTTGACGAACGAGGCCGGGGTAGCCCAGTCCAGGTCGCCGCCGTTGGCCGCCGAACCGGTGTCCTTCGACTGCTTGGCCAGGTCTTCGAACTTGGTGCCGGCCTTCAGCTTGGCGATGATGGCGTCGGCATCTTCCTTCTTGTCCACCAGGATATGGCGGGCGTGGTATTCCTTGTCGCCGGCCTGGGCCTTGAACTTGTCGTATTCCGCCTTGATGTCGGCGTCCGACACCGGGTTCTTCTTCAGGTAGTCGGCGATCAGGGCGCGGATCACGATCGACTGGCGCGCCAGTTCCAATTGGTTCTTCACGTCCTGGCTGTTGGCCAGGCCTTGCTTGTCGGCTTCCTGCATCAGGATTTCGCGGTTGATGAGCTCTTCCTTGACGGCGCCGCGCAGCTGCGGGGTATCCGGCTGGCCTTGCGAGGTCATCTGCTTGACCATCAGGTCGGCGCGGGAAGAGGGAATCGTCTTGCCGTTCACGACAGCCAGGTTTTGTGCGAAAGCAGGAATGGAAGCGATTGCGAACAGCAGAACCAGCAGTCGAGCGGGTTTGAATGTCATTATTGGAATCCTAGAAAAGAAAGGAATGGATCAAAACGGAGAAGAAAAAACAGGAGGGGTGGCGTCGGTCTTTGTTCTTGGTCTCAGTTCGTTGCCTCTGATGGGGCGAGCGCCACGATGGCCAGCGCGTGGATCTCTTGCTGCATCAGATCGGACAGGCAATCATACACCAGCCGGTGGCGGTTCAACCGATTTTTGCCTTCAAACAAGTTGGAAACCAGGCGGATCCTGTAATGTCCTCCGCCTGAGGCCGCGCCCGCATGGCCGGCATGCAGGGCGGACTCGTCCTCGACCAGACAGACCGCTGGCGAGAAAGTTGCAATCAGCCGTTCGCGGATGCGTTCCGGCCGGGTGTCGGCGGCGCTCATTCGGCGTCTTTCATGTACTTCGACAGGAACAGGCTTTGGCCGATGATGAACACGAACATCAGCCCCATGCTGCCGAACATCTTGAAGTTGACCCAGGTATCGAGCGGGTAGTTGAACGCGACGTACAGGTTAAGCAGGCCCATGGCTGCGAAGAACAGGATCCAGGCCAGGTTCAGGCGCGGCCACACCGGTTCGGGCAGGCTGACCTGTTTTTCCATCATCACGCGGATCAGGTTCTTCTTCATGAACAGTTGTGATACCAGGAGTGCCGCGCCGAAGCACCAGTACAGGATGGTCGGTTTCCACTTGATGAAGGTATCGTCGCGGAAATAGATGGTAGCGCCGCCGAACACCACGATGATGGCCAGCGACACCCACAGCATGGCGTCCACCTTGCGCCGACGCAGCAGCAGCCAGGCAATCTGCGCCAGGGACGCGACGATCGCCACCGCGGTGGACAGCAGGATGGGCGCCTGGGCGGCAGTCACCGCGCCGGCCGACATGGCGCCGCCGAGGTATTGCATCACCAGGTCATGCGCGGCCGAGGGATGGCCTTCGGCCCACTTGAACACGCCGAAAAACAGGATGACGGGAAACAGATCGAACAAAAACTTCATCGGGAGGACTTCTTCATGAATCGTGTTGATCGGCGATCATCCTGCAGGCATCAGGCCGGGTCGAAGCGCAGCGAGGCCGAATTGATGCAGTAGCGCAGTCCGGTCGGCGGCGGGCCGTCGGGGAAGACGTGGCCCAGGTGGGCGTCGCAGACGTTGCAGATGATCTCGGTGCGAATCATGCCATAACTGCGGTCCACTTTTTCACGGACATTGGCCGGATCGATCGGTTCGAAGTAGCTGGGCCAGCCGCAGCCGGAGTCGAACTTGGCGTCCGAGGTGAACAGCGGCGTGTCGCAGCAGACGCAGGTATAGGTGCCGGCTTCGTGGTGATCCCAGAAGCGGCCGGTGAAGGCGCGCTCGGTGGCGGCTTCGCGGGTGACCTGGTATTCCAGCGGATCGAGCTGGTCGCGCCATTGGGCTTCGGTCTTTTCTACGCGTTTGGTCATGAGGGGCTCCTGTAGTGCTGTGTGGTGACGGGGATTGGCCGCAAGTGTAATGCTTTCCGCCGTTGCCCGCCGCCCGCCGTAGGGATCACGACGAACAGCTGACTTCGAGATGGCTGGCCCAGCCGGGCGGCAGGTCGGCGTATTTCTCGTGTTCCGGTTGTTCATCGAAGGGGCGGCGCAAGATGGCCAGCAGCTTTTCCACTTCCGAGAAATCCTTCTGCTGAGCGCGTTCGATGGCGACCTGGGCCAGATAATTGCGTAGCACGTATTTGGGGTTGACGGCATGCATTGCAAGCCGGCGCTGGGCGTCGTCGCTGTCTTCCGTGCGCAGCCGGGCGCGGTATTGCTCGGCCCAGGCGTCGAAGGCCGGGCGATCGATGATGAGGTCGCGCAACGGCTCGTCGCCAGCCGGGTTGCCGATCTGCAAGTTGCCCAGATGGCGGAAGAACAGCGTGAAATCGACATGGCTGTTCTGCAGGATGGTGAACATGGCGTCGATCAGCTTGTCGTCGTCGGGGCGCGAGGTCTTGAGGCCGAGCTTGGCGTGCAGCAAGGCATCCTGTTTGGCTTCAAAGACGGCTTCGTAGCCAGCCAGCGCGGCTTCGGTATCTTCCACGCTGCCGATCAGCGGCAGCATGGCCTGGCCCAGCGCGAAACAGTTCCACTGGCCGATGCGCGGCTGCATTTGGTAGGAATAGCGACCCTGGCTGTCGGTATGGTTGCAGATATGCCGGGCGTCGAAGGCTTCCATGAAGCCGAACGGGCCGTAATCCAGCGTCAGGCCGAGGATGGACATGTTGTCCGTATTCATCACGCCGTGCATGAAACCGACCGCCTGCCACTGCGCCATCAGCTCGGCGGTGCGGCGCGTGACTTCGGTCAGCAGAGCCTTGTAGGGATTGTCCTGGCGCAGCAGTGCGGGGTAGAACTGCTCCAGCACCGTGTCGGCCAGCACTTTCAGGTCGTCGAAGCGCTGGCTGTAATACCAATGCTCGAAGGAACCGAAGCGGATGAAGCTGGGCGCCATGCGCGTGACCACGGCGGCAGTCTCGGCGGTCTCGCGCATCACGCGCTGGTCGGACCCGGTCACGGCCAGCGCGCGGGTGGTCGGGATGCCCAGCGCGGCCATGGCTTCCGAACACAGGAATTCGCGGATCGACGAGCGCAGTACGGCGCGGCCGTCGCCCATCCGGGAGTACGGCGTCTTGCCGGCGCCTTTGAGTTGCAGCTCGATGCGACCATGGCCATCGGCCGCCGGCACGTCGCCCAGCGTGATGGCGCGGCCATCGCCCAGTTGGCCGGCCCAGACGCCGAACTGGTGGCCGGAATACACCGCCGCCAGCGGCTGCGAGCCGGCGGCGATGCGATTGCCGGTAAAGACGTCGAGGAAGGCCTCATCGTCGGTACCGGCCACCGGGCGTTGCAGGGCGATGGTGGCGGCCGCCTCGTCGCTGAAACCGACCAGGTATGGCGCCGGCAGCGGCGTGGGCTGCAAGCGGGTGTAGAAGGCCGGCGGCAACTCGGCGAAACGGTTGCCGAAAGGCAGCAGACGCGGCGCTTCGGCGCTGGCCTGGGCGGCAGTGGTGTCGGGCGTGGTGGTCATGAGAGGCATATGGCGCCGGCCGCGGGACTTGCAAGATGCCGTATCCATCGGCGTTCCGGCGCAATCCCGCATTTTGACAGAGAAGCGCGAATCCCATAGGATCGCGCTACTTTTCAGCCCGGCTGCGCAAAGCCGGGCCAATCCCGCGGGCGGACGTACCGGATCGCCGCCCGCGCAAAGGCAAACCTGGCAAATTGGAATTCGCACTGATCACCTTCCTGAACGGCCTGGGCTACGGCTTCCTGCTGTTCATGCTGTCCTCGGGGCTGACGCTGATCTACAGCATGATGGGCGTGCCCAATTTCGCCCATGCCAGCTTCTACATGCTGGGCGCCTACGTGGCCTATTCGGTCTCCAATGCACTGGGATTCTGGCCGGCGCTGTTCATCGCGCCCGCCGTGGTGGGACTGGCCGGCGCGCTGGTGGAGCACTACGGCCTGCGTATCGTGCATCGCCACGGCCACGTGCCCGAGCTGCTGTTCACCTTCGGCCTGTCGTATCTGGTGGTGGAACTGGTGCAACTGGTGTGGGGCCGTTCGCCGGTGCCGTATCGCATCCCCAGCGGCCTGGACGGCACCTTGTTCACGCTGTATTCGACCGCGTTCCCGGTGTATCGCGGCTTCATGCTGCTGGTGGCGGCGCTGATGCTGCTGGCGATCTGGCTGCTGCTGCGCCATACCCGCATCGGTCTGACCATCCAGGCGGCGTTGACCCATCCGCAGATGGCCGAGGCGCTGGGCCACAACGTGCCGCGCGTGTTCATGCTGGTGTTCGGCGGCGGCTGCGCGCTGGCGGCCCTGGCCGGCGTGATCGGCGGCAATGCCTTCGTCACCGAGCCGGGCATGGCGGGAGCGGTCGGCAGCATCATCTTCGTGGTGGTGGTGGCCTGGGATCGCTGGCCGGCGCCTTCATCACTTCCATCCTGATCGGCTTGATGCAGACCTTCGCGGTGGCGCTGGATTATTCGCTGGGCGGCCTGCTGGCCGGCTTCGGCCTGGGCGCATCCACTGCCGGTCCGCTGGCGCCGCTGCTGCGTCTGACGCTGGCCCAGGTGGCGCCCATCCTGCCGTATCTGCTGCTGGTCGTCATGCTGATCGTGCGCCCCAAGGGGCTGATGGGCAAGCGGGAAGGGTGAGGCGATGAAGCGAACCCTCCTGCCCTGGCTGTGCTTTGCGCTGGCGCTGCTGGCCGCGCCGCTGCTGTTCCCGCAGAGCGCGGCGCTGTCGCTGCTGTCGCAGATGGGCACCATGGTGCTGCTCTGTCTTTCCTACAACATGCTGCTGGGCGAGGGCGGCATGCTGTCGTTCGGCCATGCCGTCTATTCCGGATTGGGCGCGTTCGGCGCCATCCATCTGATGAACCGCATCGGCGACGGTGGCCTGGCGTTTCCGATTACGCTCGTGCCGCTAGCCGGCGGCCTGACCGGCGCGCTGTGCGGCGTGGCGCTCGGCTACCTGACCACGCGCCGCGCCGGCACCACGTTTTCCATGATCACGCTGGGCCTGGTCGAGCTGGTGTCGGCCTGCGCGCTGATGTTCCCCGACCTGTTCGGCGGCGAGGGCGGCATTTCAAGCAACCGCGTGGTGGGCGAGCCGGTGCTGGGCATCAGTTATGGCCCGCAGATCCAGGTCTATTACCTGATCGCCGGCTGGCTGCTGGTCTGCGCCATCGCCATCCATGCCTTGAAGCACACGCCGCTGGGGCGCATCCTCAACGCCGTGCGCGACAACCCGGAGCGCGCCGCCTTCATCGGCTACGATCCGCAGCGGGTGCGCTATCTGGCGCTGATCCTGTCGGCCTTCTTCGCCGGCGTATCGGGCGGGCTGTCGGCCATCAACTTCGAGATCGTCAGCGCCGAATACGTGGGCGCGCTGCGTTCGGGCGCCATCCTGCTGTTCACCTTCATCGGCGGCGCCGCCTATTTCTACGGCCCCATCATCGGCGGCGTGGTCGGCGTGCTGTTTGCCTCGCTGCTGTCGGCCTATACGCAAGCCTGGCAGTTCTACCTCGGTGCCTTCTTCATCCTGATCGTGATGGGCTTGCCGGGCGGGCTGGCCAGCCTGGTCGATCATCTGGCGCGCGTCTTGCGGGCGCGCGCCTTCGATGCGCGCCTGGCGCGCCGGCTGGCGGCGCTGGTCGCGGCCGGGCTGGTGGCGCTGGCGGGCATCGTGCTGGTCACCGAGATGGCCTATCAGTTGAGCCTGGGCAGCCTGGCCGAGACCGGCGCGGGCATGGCGCCGGTGCTGTTGTTCGGAGTGGCCATCGACGTGCATTCCATTGCGGCATGGGCATCGGCGGCCGCGCTGGTTTTCGCCGGCGTCGCCGCGATCGCGCGCCTGCGCGGCGCCTGGCAGCAGGCGTGGAGCGGCGCGTGGAAGCGTGTCGAGGCCTTTGAACAAGCGCGCCGCGAGGAGGAGCGTTCATGACCGCTCCGCACGCATTGGAACTGCGCGGCCTGCACAAATCCTTCGACCGCACCGAGATCCTGCGCGGCGTCGATCTGCAATTGCGCGAGGGCGAACGCTGCGCGCTGATCGGTCCCAACGGCGCCGGCAAGTCCAGCCTGTTCAACCTGATATCGGGCCGCTACCGCGCCGACGCCGGCAGCGTGTTGCTGCACGGCGCCGACATCACGCGCCTGCCGCCACAAGGCATCAACCGCCTGGGCCTGGCGCGCAGCTTCCAGATTTCGAGTCTGTTCCCGCGTCTGTCGGCGTTCGAGAACGTGCGCTGCGCGGTGTTGGGGAAGCTGGGTTACCGCTATGCCTTCTGGCGCCCCATCGGCCGCCTGCGCGACGCCGAGGAGCGCGCCCATGCCGTGCTGGCGCGCGTCGGCCTGGCCGGCCGCGGCCATCTGCCGGCCGGCGCCTTGAGCTATGCCGACCAGCGCGCGCTGGAAGTGGCGGTCACCATTGCCGCCGACGCTTCGGTGATCCTGCTCGACGAAACCACCGCCGGCATGAACCGCGCCGAGAGCCAGGCGATGGTGGCGCTGATTCGCGAAGTCACGGCCGGCAAAACCTTGCTGCTGGTGGAGCACGACATGCAGGTGGTGTTCGACCTGGCCGACCGCATCGCCGTGATGGACAACGGCCGCGTGATCGCTTGCGACAGCGCGGCGAATATCCGCGCCAATCCCGAGGTGCAGCGGCTTTACCTGAACCGGAGCGGCCATGGATAAGCGCGAACCCTTGCTGGTCGTGGCGGCGTTGCATGCCTGGTATGGCCAGAGCCACGTGCTGCAAGGCGTGGATCTGCAAGTCGAGGCCGGCGAGATCGTCAGCGTGCTGGGCCGCAACGGCGCCGGCCGTTCGACGTTGTTGAAGGCGTTGACGGGGCAGGTGAGGAGCGAGGGGGCGATCCGTTTCGCCGGGGCCGACATCCGCGGCCTGCCGACCTATGAAATCGCCCGCAAGGGCATGGGCTACGTGCCGGAAAGCCGCGATGTGTTTCCCGCGCTGACGGTGGAGCAAAACCTGCTGCTGGGCCGCAAGAGCGGGCCGCAGCCGGCCGGCGGCTGGCGTTTCGATGATATGTACGGCCTGTTCCCCTCGCTGCACAAGCGGCGCGGCGTGGCGGCCGGTGCGCTTTCCGGCGGCGAGCAGCAGATGCTGGCGTTGGCGCGCACGCTGATGGGCAATCCCGCGCTGGTGCTGATCGACGAGCCGACCGAAGGGCTGTCGCCGCAGATGGTGGAGCAGGTGGCGCGCTATCTGGAACAGTTGCGCGAACGCCGGGTGGCGGTGTTGCTGATCGAGCAGAAACAGGCGATTGCGCTGGAGATGTCGCAGCGGGTTTATGTGATGGGACGCGGCGAGATCGTGTTCCATGGCACGCCGCAGGCCTTGCTGGCCGACGCGGGCGTGCAGCGCGACTGGCTGTCGGTCTGAACGGGAATCACCAAGGTTTCTCGCGAGCCGGCGATGGCGGCGTTCACGGCCGGCACGGACAATCGCCTTTTTTGCCCGGCGTATTCCCATCATGCTGAACTGGCTCTTGTTCTTGTCTCTTTCCATCCTGGTCATCTACGCCGCTGACCGCGCCTGGTTGCGCCACGTGGCGCGCGCGGGCGAGTCCTTGCATGATCCCCAGGGCTATCTGGAACTGACCGCGCGCATGACCGAGCTATGCCACGGCGATCGCGCGCGGGTCGATGAGCTGATCGCGCAACAGAAGCGGGCCTCTCCCGATGCCCCGCATGCCGACGCGGTGCGCCTGGCCATGCGCAAGCTGCTGGAGCCGGAGGTGGTGGGTCGTTACTGAATACCGATTCCAGCAGGCGCAAAGAAAAACGGCGGCTCCCGCAAGCGCCGCCGTTTTCGTGTCCGCGCCGTTGCGTGCGCGATCCGTGCTTACCTGTTCACCAGCCGCGCCGGCAAGGTCAGCGTCAGCAGGCCGCCGATCACCAGCGAAGCGGCCAGCACATACATGCCGGCGTTGGTGCTTTGGGTGGTGTCTTTCAGCCAGCCCACCAGGAAGGGGCTGACGAAGCCCGCCAGGTTGCCCAGCGAATTGATCAGCGCGATGCCGGCGGCGGCCGCGGTGCCGGACAGGAAGGCCGTCGGCAGGCTCCAGAACAGCGGCAGCGTGGTCAGGATGCCGATGCTGGCCAGCGTCAGCGAGGCCATGGCCAGCGCGGTGTTGTGGTCATACACCGTGGACAGCAGCAGCCCGATGCAGCCCAGGAACGCCGGAATGGCGACGTGCCAGCGGCGTTCGCGGCGGGCGTCGGCGCTGCGGCCGATCAGCACCATCGCCACCGCGGCGAAAGCGTAAGGGATGGCGGTCAGCAGGCCGACGTTGAGCGGATCGGTCACGCCGGTAGTCTTGATGATGGTGGGCAGCCAGAAGCTCACGCCATACAGACCCATCACGAAGCAGAAGTAGATCAGCGCCCCCAGCCACACCTTGCCGTTGGAGAACATGGCCGACAGCGACAGGTGTTCCTTCTGGCTTTCTTCCTGGCTGATGCGCGATTCCAGCAGCTGCTTTTCATCCTCGGTGAGCCAGGCGGCGTCGCGGATGCGGTCCTTCATGTAGAGGATCACCAGCACGCCCAGGATCAGCGAAGGCACGGCTTCCAGCAGGAACATCCACTGCCAGCCGGTATGGCCCCAGATGCCGGGCATCGCATGCATGATCCAGCCCGACAGCGGACCGCCGATCACGCCGGAGAGCGCGATGCCGGTCATGAACAGCGCGGTGATCTTGCCGCGCCGCGCGGCCGGATACCAGTAGGTCAGGTACAGGATCACGCCGGGGAAGAAGCCGGCTTCGGCTACGCCCAGCAGGAAGCGCATGATGTAGAACATCTGCGGCGTGGTGACGTAGGCCATGGCGCCGGAGATGATGCCCCAGGTGATCATGATGCGGGCGATCCACATGCGCGCGCCCACCTTGTGCAGGATCATGTTGCTGGGGATTTCGAAGACGAAGTAGCCGATGAAGAAGATCCCCGCGCCCAGGCCATAGACGGTCTCGCTGAACTTCAGGTCATTGAGCATCTGCAGCTTGGCGAAGCCGACGTTGACGCGGTCGAGGTAGGAAGCCACGTAGCACAGGAACAGCAGCGGCAGCAGCCGTCAGGTTACCTTGGTGTAGGTGGCGTCTTCAAAGGATGCCTGCCCGCTGCCGGACGAGGCGGTGGCGCCTGCATTGTAGGTCATGTCTCTCTCCAGATATCGTTGTGGATTGTTCTTATATAGGGTGGTCCGCCCGGTCCACGATTTATTGGTTTTCATCTATTGCGGCGACCCGGCGGTGCCTCATTGTAGTAGCGGCGGGGCTATTGTCAATGTAATGCTTCCTTCAAGCCGGGGCGCTGATGCTGATGGCTCCTTTCTCCATTTCGGGATGCATCCGAGCCCAGATCGGGCCCGGGGCGATGTCGGGAACATAGGACCTCACCACGTCAACGATTCTGTCGATGATTTCCTGGGGGCGATCCAGTTGGCAATGTGCCTTTCCGAATTCGATCAATTGCGCCCGGGTCGGCCACGTCTTCGCCTTGTTCATTTTCAGCGCCGGCGTGTCGCGGGGCAGGTAGGCGGTGGTGCATACGACGTCGTATAGCGGAGAAAGCCGCACGTCGCTGGTTTGCGGCGTGGTGTACAACAGGCCGAAATTCTTCAGGTGGGCATCGCCGTTGCGCACCGCGACCGACAGGCACAAGGACTGGAAGAACGCCATCAGCGACGATGATTTGTGTATCGCGCTGGCGAACAGGTCGATCGCCTTGGCGATGTTTTCGTAGCTGGAATCGTATTTTTCCCGGTTCTGCTTGCCGGTCAGCGCGGTCATGTCTTCAAAGCCGAGGTAACGGTCGGCATCGACGCTGGCATCGATATCGAATCGTTCGATGACGAACACTTCACGGTTTTCCGAGAGCCAGAACCTGGGCACCTCGATGCCGGCCAGCCTGGCCATGGCCATGCAGTGATATTCGTTTTCAGCCAGCTCCTCGTAATCAGCGCCGCTGGCCTTGACGATCAGCTTGCGATCCTTCATGTGGCCTTTGTCCACCGTCTCCTTGCCGTCATAGGCGGCAGGAATCAGCACTTTGGGTTGTACGCCCGAGATGCCCGACGTGGCGGCATATTTCTGGGCAAGATGGTCGAACAGTCCTTCGCTGCCTTTCCAGGCGAGCAGAGCCGAGAGATCTTCCGGCTGCATGGGCGCCGTGGGATCTTCATCGATATTGACGCTGACCCGGCCGATCGTGTCGGCGCCCACCAGCGCCAGCAGATTGAAGTCATCCATCTTCATCGTCTTGCTGAAACGCGCGTGTATC
Source organism: Herbaspirillum frisingense (assembly GCA_009914615.1). Taxonomy (GTDB): domain Bacteria; phylum Pseudomonadota; class Gammaproteobacteria; order Burkholderiales; family Burkholderiaceae_D; genus Herbaspirillum; species Herbaspirillum frisingense_B. The sequence continues at coordinate 1,456 of WNDX01000136.1, read as the reverse complement.
CAGTCCAGCAGATAGCCTTCGGGAAGATTCTGACGCAGCACGCCGGGCAGCAGATTGGACGCATAGGTCTCGGCGCGCAACGGCATGGTCAGGCTGATCTCGCAGGCGGGATCCTCCGTGCGATAGCCGAAGACGAATTGGGATTCGCGCGCCAGCTGGCCGGCCGAGCCCTGGCTGGCATGCACGTGCAGGCGCTTGAGCCGCTTCGGGATGTCAGGTTTCATCGGCATCGTCGTCATCGGCAAAGATCCGGCTCAACTCGGATTCGGTGGGGCGCTTGGGCGTTTCGGTAATCGTGATCGTCAGACCCAGGGCATTGAGGACGCGCTCAAGTTTCCTGTAACCGATGTCATTGGCGCCGGCGCCGCTTTCCAGTTCGATCAGCGTGCGCCGCCCGATCTGGGCGCGGCTGGCCAGTTCCGCTTGGGTGAGCTGGAGCTGGCGGCGTTTGGTCGCGATAAGCTGGGCGATGGCTAAGGTGTTCATGAGCAAAATTTAGCACATTTTATTGAAAAATCAATTAAATGTGCCAAATATTGCACTTTTCATTAAACGCAGCGCCCGCCATCCACCTCGATGCAGACACCGGTCACGAACTCGGCTTCATTGGAGCCGAGGTAGAGGCAGGCGTTGGCGATGTCGTCAGGCGTCGAGAAACGGCCCATGGGGATGGTGGCGATGAACTTCTTGCGGTTTTCCGGGGTGTCGGGCACGCCCATGAACTCCGACAGCAGCCCGGTGGCCGAGATCACCGGGTTGACGCAGTTCACGCGGATCTTGTCCGGGCCCAGTTCGGCGGCCATCGACTTGCTGGTGGTGATGACCGCGCCCTTGCTGCCGTTGTACCAGGTCAGGCCGGGGCGCGGGCGGATGCCGGCAGTAGAGGCGATGTTGATGAAGGCGCCGCCGCCGACCTTGCGGAAATGCGGCACGAAGGTCTTGGCCGAGAGGAAGATGCTCTTGACGTTGACGGCATAGACGCGGTCGAACTCTTCTTCTTCCACTTCCAGCATGGGGCGGTTGCGGTGCGTGGTGCCGGCGTTGTTGACCACGATGTCCAGCGCGCCGAAGTTCTCCAGCGCGGTGGCGAGCAGCTTGTCCATGTCGGCGCGCTTGGAGACGTCGGCCTTGGCGAACACGGCCTTGCCGCCGGCCTGCTTGATCTCCTCGACCACGCGCAGGCCGCCGGCTTCGCCGATGTCGGCCACCACGACGCAGGCGCCTTCGCGGGCATAGGTCTTGGCGATGCCTTCGCCGAAGCCGGAACCGCCACCGGTTACGATGGCCACTTTGTCTTTCAAACGCATGATGTCTCCTTGTCAGTCACTTTGACCTGCCCCCGGAAGTTGGACAGTTTAGAACTAGAGAGGAGCTGCCTCTTTGGGTTTCACTGACCACTTTTGGACGAACTCACTTGGGGTCAGATGGCCAAGCGAGCCGTGGGGACGATGGTGGT
>WNDX01000135.1 GCA_009914615.1 Herbaspirillum frisingense | reverse complement strand
GGCTGCACTCGTTTCGGCGCCTGAAGATTCGTTACGAACGCTATGCTCATATCCACGAAGCCTTCCTGTCATTGGCTTGCGCCTTGATTTGCTGGACCCGGTTAAAACAACTTTTAAAATAATTTCGCAACAGCCTCTAAGTGCCCATGTGACGGCGATAGGGAATGGTCGACGATACTGATTGCCCCACCAAAAACACGTCGTTCCGGCGCAGGCTGGAACCCAGCGGCTTTCGTTGCACATCTTAGTCCGCTGAACGACGCTGGATCCTGAGCTTCGTCAGGGTGACGGCGATAGGGAATGACCGGCGATTCAAATTGCTTCACCAAAGACGCGTCGTTCCGGCGCAGGCCGGAACCCAGCGGCTTTCGTTGCACATCTTAGTCCGCTGAACGACGCTGGATCCTGAGCTTCGTCAGGATGACGGCGACCAAGAATGAAGGCAATCCAGGCCGCCGAAGGCTTCAGCCCTGCGGCGGCAACAGCAATTGCACGCTGCCGGTTCCATCCTCATTCAACTCCACCTTCACGATGCCCGCCTCTTCCAGCGCGGACAGAAAGCGCCGCAGCGTACTCATGCGCAGTTGCGTGCGCTTGGACAGGCGCGCCAGCGACAGCGGCGCACCGCCGCTGCGTTCGAAGTCGGCTTGCAGTTCGTTGACGATGGTCAGCACCTCGGGCGGCAAGCCCAGGCCGGGCGCCTCCTCGCCGGCGCCGTCAGGGCCGGCGGGATGCAGCGGATGAACGTCGCCCTGTTCCACCGCGGCGATCCGCTCAGGCCGCGGCCGGCTGTACCGCCGAGCGGGACAGCAACACCGGGATCGACTTGGAGGTCGGCGTACGCGCCTTGTCGGCGAAGCTTTCCAGCGGCACCAGCGGATTGGTTTCCGGGTAGTAGCTGCCGATGCAGCCGCGCGGGATGTCGTACTCGACCAGCAGGAAGCCGTCGGCACGGCGCTCCACGCCGTCGTCCCAGACGCTGACGATATCGACCCACTCGCCATCCTTCAGGCCCAGCAATTGCAGGTCGTCCTTGTGGATGAAGACCACCCGGCGCTGGCCGAACACGCCGCGGTAGCGGTCGTCCATGCCGTAGATGGTGGTGTTGTACTGATCGTGCGAACGCGTGGTCATCAGCGTCATCAGCTTGTCGCCGTGGATGGCGCGCGCGCGGTGGATCGGCGTGTCCTTGGGAATCGCGTGGGCGATGAAGTTGGCGCGGCCTGAAGAGGTCTTCCACACGCGGTCGCGCGACGCCACGCCCAGGTGGAAGCCGCCCGGATTGGCGATGCGCTCGTTGTAGCCCTTGAAGGCGTCATAGACCTTCTCGATGGCGTCGCGGATGCGCGAATAATCCTCGGCGTACCACAGCCAGTCGATCTTCTTGCCATTGTTGCGCGACTTCATGGTGGCTTCGGCCAGGTGCGCCACGATGGCGGTTTCCGACATCAGCTCCGGCGAGGCCGGCTTGTTGATGCCGTAGGAGACGTGCACCATGCTCATCGAGTCTTCCACGGTCACGCCCTGCGGGCCGGACTTCTGCACGTCGATCTCGGTGCGGCCCATGGTCGGCAGGATCAGCGCGTCCTTGCCGTGCACCAGGTGGCTGCGATTGAGCTTGGTAGTGATATGCACGGTCAGGTTGCAGGAGCGCATCGCGTCGAAGGTGCGCGGGGTATCCGGCGTGGCCATGGCGAAGTTGCCGCCCAGGCCGATGAAGACCTTGGTGCGGCCTTCCAGCATGGCCATCACCGAGCCCACGGTGTCGTTGCCGTGGTGGCGCGGGGCCTTGAATTCGAAGACCTGTTCCAGGCGATCAAGGAAGGCCGGGGTCGGTTTTTCATCGATGCCCACGGTACGGTCGCCCTGCACGTTGGAGTGGCCGCGCACCGGGCACAGGCCGGCGCCGGGACGGCCGATGTTCCCGCGCAGCATCATCATGTTGGACAGCAGCTGGATGGTCGCCACGGCGTGCTTGTGCTGGGTCAGGCCCATGCCCCAGGTGGCGATCACGGCCTTGCCCTTGACGTACACCTGGGCCAGCTTTTCGATGTCCTCGCGCGACACGCCCGATTCCTCGACGATGTCGTCCCAGCTTTCGGCGCGCACTTCGGTGGCGAACTCTTCGAAGCCGGCCGTGTGTTCCTCGATGAAGGGCAAGTCCAGCACGCGCTCGCCGCCGGTGAATACGGCCGCGTCGTCGAGCTCGATGGTGCGTTTGATGACGCCCTTGATCAGCGCCAGGTCGCCGCCCAGTTTCGGGTGGATGAACATGGAACTGATACGGGTGCTGCCCAGGGTCAGCATCTCGACCTTGCTCTGCGGATCGGCGAAGCGTTCCAGGCCGCGTTCCTTCAGCGGGTTGATGGCGACGATGGTGGCGCCGCGCTTGGCGGCGTGGCGCAGCTCGCCCATCATGCGCGGGTGGTTGGTGGCCGGGTTCTGGCCGAACAGCAGCAGCGTGTCGCACTGGTCGAAGTCGTCCAGCAGCACGGTGCCCTTGCCGATGCCCACGGTGCCCGGCAGGCCGACGCTGGTGGGTTCGTGGCACATGTTGGAGCAGTCGGGGAAATTGTTGGTGCCGTACTGGCGCACGAACAACTGGAACAGGAAGGCGGCTTCGTTGCTGGCGCGTCCGGAGACGTAGAAGTCGGCCATGTTCGGGTCGGGCAAGGCGTTCAGGTGACGGGCCATCAGCTCGAAGGCGTCCTGCCATTCGATCTTCTGATACTTATCAGTGGCGGCATCATAGACCATGGGATGGGTCAGGCGGCCGTGCTCTTCCAGCTCGTAGTCCGACTGTTGCATCAGTTCGGCCACGGTGTGCTGCGCGAAGAACTCGGGCGTGACGCGCTTCTTGGTCGCCTCGGCGGCCACGGCCTTGACGCCGTTTTCGCAGAATTCGAAGGTGGAGGTGTGTTCGCGATCCGGCCATGCGCAACCGGGGCAATCGAAACCATCGGGCTGGTTTTGCGACAACAGGGTGCGGATGCCCTTGCCGTCCGCCACGTGTTCCTTGACAAGGTTCAGCGCGACGTATTTCAGCGCGCCCCAGCCGCCTGCGGGTTGGTTGTACTGCTCGATTCTCGGTTTTGAAGGCATGATCTCGGTACGGATTGATTCCAGACTGTGAAGTCTAGGCCAGACGGCATGCCGGGGGCATGCACAGGAACCGGCGGTGGAACAGAGTACAGTCCGGCGCAAGCGCCTTGCTCAATCGGGCTTGCCGTTTAGCCATGTTTTTTGCGACGGGTTTTGCGCTGCCGGCTTGGTTACCTCTCCTTGGTCCTTGTCCTGGTCTGACATCCCTTGGTTTCTGTCCTTGTCTGTTGTACCAGAAGTAGCGGAATCCGTCCCCAACCTCTCCGTCGTTCCGGCGCTGGCCGGAACCCAGTGTCGTTCGTGGCGCGTGGCTGTCGGCGGGGAAGCACGACGAACGCCACTGGGTCCTGACCTTCGTCAGGACGACGGCGATGAGACTATCGACTCCCCCTTCTGACGACGAAAATAAGACTGCCGGCTCCGCTATTCTGACAACGGCGACGAATCCGCCGCCTCCGCCCGTCTTCAAGACCGCCGCAGGACTCAATCATCCAGCGGCAACGCCAGCGTCTCCTTGATTTCCTCCATCACCACATAGCTCTTGGACTGCGCCGCCCCCGGCAACTGCAGCAGGATGTCGCCCAGCAACTTGCGGTATTCGGCCATGCCGCGGATGCGCGCCTTGATCAGGTAGTCGAAGTCGCCCGACACCAGATGGCATTCCTGCACCTCGGGAATGCGCAGCACCTCGCGCCGGAACTGCTCGAACATGTTGCCCGACTTGTGGTTCAGCGTGATTTCCACGAACACCAGCAGCGTCGCCCCCAGCGCCTCGGGATTGACCCGCGCGTAGTAGCCGGTGATGACGCCGTCGCGCTCCATGCGACGCACCCGCTCGATGCAGGGGGTAACCGACAGGCCAACCTGCTCGCCCAGCTCCTTCATGGAGATGCGGCCATCCTTTTGCAGGGCGGCGAGGATGCGGTGGTCGAGCTTGTCCAGGGTGCGGACGGATTGCTGCTGGGTTCTCATGACTTTTTCCCGTTTAGCTGCATTTTTCCTTATTTATTCATGAAATCATGAACAAATACGCGAACAAACACTATTTATTCGCCAATATCATAGCGGAATCTTCTATTCAACAAGCTGTTCTTCAGCGCGGCATTAATCGACGGGGGTTGCCATGCGTGTCGTCATTCTCGGAAGCGGTGTCATCGGCGTCACCAGCGCCTGGTATCTGGCCAAGGCCGGCCACGAGGTCACGGTGCTGGAACGCCAGGCTGGCCCGGCGCTGGAAACCTCGTTCGGCAACGCCGGGCAGATCTCGCCCGGCTACGCTTCGCCCTGGGCCGCGCCCGGCATTCCGCTGAAGGCGCTCAAATGGATGTTCCAGGAACACGCGCCGCTGGCGATCCGTCCGGACGGCACGCTGAACCAACTGCGCTGGATGTGGCAGATGCTGCGCAACTGCAACGCCGCCAGCTACGCCGTCAACAAGGAACGCATGGTGCGCCTGGCCGAGTACAGCCGCGACTGTTTCCGCGATCTGCGCGCCGACATCGACCTGCCCTATGAAGGCCGCCAGCAAGGCACGCTGCAGCTGTTCCGCACCCAGGAGCAACTGGACGGCGCCGCCAAGGACATCGCCGTGCTGAAGGAAGCCGGCGTGCCCTATGAACTGCTCACCTCCGACCAGCTCTCGCGCGCCGAACCGGCGCTGGAAAAGGTGCGCGGCAAGCTCGCCGGCGGCCTGCGCCTGCCCAACGACGAGACCGGCGACTGCCAGCTCTTCACCACCCGCCTGGCGAAAATGGCTGAGCAGATCGGCGTGAAATTCCGCTACGGCGTCGCCATCGACTCGCTGGCCATGGCCGGCGGCAGGATCGCCGGCGTGGTGTGCGGCCGCGAGGCGATGCCTATGTGGTGGCGCTGGGCTCCTATTCGCCGCAGTTGCTGCGCGAGGTGCCGGGCGTGCCGGCCATTCCGGTGTATCCGCTGAAGGGCTATTCGATCACGGTGCCCATCACCGATGCCGCCGCCGCGCCGGTCTCGACCATCCTGGACGAAACCTACAAGATCGCCGTGACCCGCTTCGACGACCGTATCCGCGTGGGCGGCATGGCCGAGATCGTGGGCTACGACACGGCCCTGAAGGCCAAGCGTCGTGCCACGCTGGAGCTGGTGGTCAACGACCTGTTCCCGGGCGCCGGCGACACCGCCCGCGCCAGCTTCTGGACCGGCCTGCGCCCCATGACGCCGGACGGCACCCCGGTGGTCGGCGCCACGCCGGTCTCCAACCTCTACGTCAACACCGGCCACGGCACGCTGGGCTGGACCATGTCCTGCGGCTCGGGCAAGCTGCTGTCCGACCTGATTTCGGGCCGCCGCCCCGCCATCGCCTACGACGACCTGTCGGTGGCGCGCTACATGGACGGTTTCGGCCGGGGCCACTCGCCGCGCCTGGCGGGAGCCTGAGCCCCAGGCAAGCTCATCTCCTTCTGCTTCCCTCGCAGAAAGATTGGCCGGAGCGATGCTCCGGCCTTTTTTCATTCGCGGCGTGCTTTTTTGCCCGCCAACGATGAGCCCGTAGCCGCGTCTTATCGAGGGCGCGCCCAGCGCCCGCGCGTCTCTGCGCCGTCCTGTCGCCGCGCCCGTCTTTTACCAACACCCTCGCGTAGGACGATTCCGACAAAAACTTCCTTGCACGGCTGACTGCCCGCGCCGCCCGATTTATCAATAATGGGCTTAACCGATAATCAAGCCACCACGTAATCTCTTCAGTGACGCAGCCGACAAGGAAAACACGCCCACCGCATTTCTTCGCCCTGCCCGCCGTCCCGGCCGCACCAGCAGAACAATAAACGGGCCGCAGCGGGGATCCGACAAGGAGAACAAGAAGCATGGAACATCCCGCCAGCGAGCATGACAGCTATTTCGAAGAAGCCGCCGACATTGCACGCCAGAACGGCCTGCGCTACATGAACGATGACATGCCGGGCATCCACCGCAGACGCCACGGCAAAGGATTTTCCTACCACGACGCCAAGGGGCGCCTGATCGACGACAAGGACGAGATCGGCCGCCTGCATGCGCTGGCCATTCCGCCGGCCTGGGAAGACGTCTGGATCAGTCCCTACGCCAACGGTCACATCCAGGCCACCGGCCGCGACGCGCGTGGGCGCAAGCAATACCGTTACCACCCGCACTGGCGGCTGGTGCGCGACGAGGCCAAGTACGAACGCATGGTGAGCTTCGCCCAGGCGCTGCCGTCGATACGGCGCGCGGTGGAAGAAGACCTGCACCGCCCCGGCCTGCACCGCCAGAAGGTGGTGGCCTCCATCGTGCACCTGCTGCAAGCCACGCTGATGCGGGTGGGCAACGACGAATACGCGCGCACCAATAAATCCTTCGGCCTGACCACGCTGCGCAACCGCCACGTGCGCATCGACGGCAGCGACGTGATGTTCCGCTTCCGCGGCAAGAGCGGCGTACAGCACGAGATCAAGCTGCACGACCCCTACGTGGTGCGTATCATCCGCAAGATGCGCGACCTGCCGGGGCAGGAGCTGTTCCAGTACCTCGACGACGACGGCCAGCCGCACAGCATCGATTCGGGCGACGTGAACGCCTATCTGCGCGACGTGACGGGCGAGGACTTCAGCGCCAAGGACTTCCGCACCTGGGCCGGCACGGTGCTGGCGACGCTGGCGCTGCAAGCCTTCGAGAGCGTCGATTCGCAGGCCCAGGCCAAGAAGAACGTGGTGCGCGCCATCGAGAACGTGGCCAAGAAACTGGGCAACACACCGTCGATCTGCCGCAAGTGCTATGTGCACCCGGCGGTGGTGGAAAGCTACCTGGACGGCAGCTTTGCCGAGCTGCTGGAAGAACGCGTGCAGACTGAACTGGTCAAGGAATTGCACGCCCTCACGCCCGAGGAAGCCGCGGTGCTGGCCTTGCTGCAACAGCGCCTGCGCGAAGCGGACGAGGATGCCGGACGGGATGGGCATCGCAAGCCGGCGGTGCAGCGGCGCGAAAGCGGCAAGGGAGAGAGAAAGCGCCCTGCGCCGGCACGGCCGGCGGTGCATCGGTCGCATGCGTGAAGGTGATGGCGCGCCTTGCCGGCCATGGAGAGCGTGGCGGCATGGCGTCTTTGCACGCGGCCTTACGGCGCGACAAACGACTTAAGAAAAAGCCGCGTCGGCAGGTTTCCGGCCGATGCGGCTTCATCACGACACCGCCTCACCACTTTGGCGCTGCCATCTTTAACCTAGCAAGTACGAGGCACCCGGCATTCGGCCGTTCACTCTGCGTCCGGTCCTGCATACTGCATTCATTCGCGCATTGGACATGCGTTCACGCACGCTACCTTCACTCGCGCACCCTGCATTCATTCACGCACGCCCCATTCACTCGCGCACACGGCATTCATTCGAAGGATCGCCGGTAACTTTTAACCCGTCGTCCCGGCGCAGGCCGGGACCCAGTGTCGTTCGTCGCGCCACCCACGGCGCCGGCACCAGCGCGCAAAAAACGGCGTTAAGCAGCAACGGCCCCCGCCTCCGCCTTCTGCATCTTCGGCAGGAACGCCGCCAGCAAACCGATCAACGGCAGGAAGGCGCACACCTGATAGACGAAGTAGATATCGGTCAGGTCAGCCAGCTTGCCCAGCAACGCCGCGCCGATCCCGCCCATGCCGAATGCAAACCCGAAGAACAGCCCCGATACCGTGCCGATCTTGCCCGGCATCAGTTCCTGCGCGAACACCAGGATTGCCGAGAACGCCGAGGCCAGGATCAGGCCGATGATCACCGACAGCACGCCGGTCCAGAACAGGTTGGCATACGGCAGCATCAACGTGAACGGCGTCACGCCCAGGATCGAGGTCCAGATCACCGCCTTGCGCCCGATGCGGTCGCCGATCGGGCCGCCGGCCACGGTGCCCACGGCCACCGCGAACAGGAAGGCGAACAAGTGCAACTGCGCCTCCTGCACCGATAGCTGGAATTTGCTGATCAGGTAGAACGTGAAGTAGCTCGACAAACTGGCCATGTAGAAGTACTTGGAAAAGATCAGCAGCAGCAGGATGCCCACCGCCTGCGTCACCTTGGACTTGGGCAGCGGCACGTACGCCGCGCCCTTCTTCTTGGGCTTGCCCTTGGCCGCGCTTTGCTGACGCACGTACCAGTGGCCGATCTGGCGCAGCACGACGATCGCGATCAAGGCCGCGATGGCGAACCACGCCACGCTGCGCTGGCCGCCGGGAATGATGATCCAGGCCGCCAGCAGCGGCCCCATCGCGCTGCCCGCATTGCCGCCCACCTGGAACAGCGACTGCGCCAGTCCGTGGCGTCCGCCCGAAGCCATGCGCGCCACGCGCGACGCTTCCGGGTGGAACACCGAGGAACCGGTCCCCACCAGCGCCGCCGCCAGCAGCAGCACCGCGAAATTGGGCGCCACCGACAGCAGCAACAGGCCGCACAGCGTCGAGCCCATGCCAATGGCCAGCGAATACGGCTTGGGATGCTTGTCGGTATATAGCCCCACCAGCGGCTGCAGCAGCGAGGCCGTGACCTGGAAGGTCAGCGTGATCAGGCCGATCTGGGCGAAGCTGAGGTGGAAATTGCCCTTCAACAGCGGATAGATCGCCAGCAGGAGCGACTGGATCATGTCGTTGAGGAAGTGCGAAAAACTGATCGCGCCCAGTACGCGGAATCCGGTTTTCTCGGCCGGCTGCGGCGCGGGTGCGGGCGGGATGGACGGCGGGCTGTCCGGCACGTTGTCGAGTGCTGTCTCCATGGTCTTTTTTTGTCCGGGCTAAGGTGGGATGAATCCGTCGCGGGCTGCATGGGCCGTGGATCGGAGGCAAGCCGCCATTGTATGCCCGCGGGCGCGGCTTGTCTTTTGACGCTGTTGCGGCGCGCTGTCGGCGCCATGTTGCCGGCCTCAGCGGGCGCGGCGGAAGGTCAGGTTGTAGCGGCAGCGGCCGGTCAGGCGATGCTCGCCCTCGGGCAGCGTATCGACGCCATGGAACAGCAGCCGCGCCGGCCCGCCCCAGACCACCACGTCGCCGCTTTCCAGACGCATGCGGCGCGGCTTGTCGGCGCGCTCCATGCCGCCGAACAGGAAGGTCGCCGGCAGCCCCAGCGAGACCGAGACGATGGGCTGGCTCATGTCCAGCTCGTCCTTGTCCTGGTGCAGCGACATGCGCGCCCCGGGCTCGTAACGGTTGATCAGGCAGGCATCCGGATCGAAGCCGGCGAAGCCCGCGGCCTGCGCCGCGCGCGCCGCCAGCGCGGTGAACAACGCCGGCATCGGCGGCCACGCCTGGCCCGACAGCGGATCCTCGGCTTGATAGCGGTAGCCGCGGCGGTCGGTGACCCAGCCGTAGCGCCCGCAGTTGCTCATCGCCACCGACATGCGAAAACCGCCCGGCGTCTGCATGTGGCGCAACGGCGCCGCGGCAAGGATGGTCTCGATGGCGCGCACCAGCGCCGGCGCTTCTTGCGCCGCGAAGACGCGCAACAGCATCGCGCCCTCGGTGATCGGCTCGTGGAAAGGCTGGGGCGGCAGGTCGGCGAAAAGATCCAGGGTCATGGCACGGTTTGGCGGTCAGGGCTTGGCGGCGCGTTCCTTGTCCAGCAGCGCCTGCTTGCGCTCCACGCCCCAACGGTAGCCGGAAAACGAGCCATCCAGGCGCACGATGCGGTGGCACGGGATCAGCAGCGCGATGTCGTTGTTGGCGCAGGCGCTGGCCACGGCGCGCACCGCGCCCGGATTGCCGACGCGCCCGGCCAGTTCCGAATAGGTCAGCGTCACGCCCGGCGGCACGCTGCGCAAGGCTTGCCACACGCGCTGCTGGAAGGCCGTGCCACGCACATCCAGCGGCAGGTCGATGCCGCGCGCCGGATCCTCGATGGCGCCCAGCACCTGGGCCAGCATCCGCTCGAAATCGGCGTCGCCGCCGACCAGCTCGGCCTTGGGAAAGCGATCCTGCAGCTCCCGCACCAGCGCCTCGGGATCGTCGCCCAGCGTGACGGCGCAGATGCCCTTGGCGGTGGCCGCCACCAGCAGCGCGCCCAGCCAGCATTGCGCGACCGCGAAGCGGATGCGTTCGCCGCCGCCGCCGCTGCGATAGGCGCTGGGCTTCATGCCCAGTTGTTCCGTGCTCTGCTCGTAGAAGCGGCCGCTGGAATTGAAGCCAGCGTCATACATCGCCTCGGTGACGCTGGCGCTGCCCGGCAGCTTGCTGCGGACGCGCTGCGCGCGCCGGGCGTCGGCGTAGGCCTTGGGCGTGAGACCGGTATGCGCCTTGAAGATGCGGTGGAAATGGTAGCGGCTGATGCCCACGGCCTGCGCCAGCGTCGCCAGATCAGGGGCGCTGTCGGCCTGTTCGATCAGGCGGCAGGCCTGCTCCACCGCTTGCGCCTGGCGCTCCTCCAGCGGCGGCTGGTCGGGCTTGCAGCGCAGGCAGGGGCGAAAACCGGCCGCTTCGGCGGCGCCGCAGCTGTCATGGAAGGCGACATTCTTGCGCAGCGCCGGACGCGCGGCGCACGACGGCTTGCAATACACGCCGGTGCTGCGCACCGAATACCAGAAATGGCCGTCAGCCGCCTTGTCGCGCTGCTGCACGGCGTGCCAGCGCGTCTCGTCGCCGGCATACGCTGCGGTCAGGGTGCGCGCGGGAGCGGCGGACGGCGCGGGCGCCTTGGCGAGGCGGCGGGAAGTCAGGGTGGTCATGGTATGCATGATGCTCTCCTTTTGAACTTGATGTGCCAAGTCTAGGGATCGCTGGATGACGCCGCACTCCGGCGCTTGCTTTCAAATCCCCGCAGGGGCATGTGGTCGGATCGGGACGAACCGCCCCGCCTATTGCGAGAACTTGATGCGCTGGTGCGACTTGACCGGCTGCATCACGTGTTCCAGCGGCAGTTCGTGGGACTGCTTGACCTTTTTCAGGGTGATATTGGACTTCACATTGGTCACGCCCGGCAAGCGCAGCAGGCGCGTCATCATGAACTCGGAAAACGCCGCCAGGTCGGGCGCCACGATGCGCAGGATATAATCGGCTTCACCGGTGATCGAAAAGCATTCGGTCACTTCCGGCATGGTCTCCACCAATTTCTCGAACAGCTCGCCGCGGGTCTCGCCCTGGCGGTCCAGCGTCACGGTGGTGAAGGCGGTCACACCCAGGCCGACCACCGCCGGATCCAGAACGGCAGTATAGCGTTCGATGACGTGCGCTTCTTCCAGCCGCTGCACGCGCCGGCTGATCTGCGAGGTGGACAGATGCACCTTCTGTCCCAGGGCGCTGTTGGTGATGTGCCCGTCGCGCTGCAGCTCGGTCAGCAGGGCCAAGTCATAGCGGTCTACGTTGATGATGCTCATTTATCTCTCCAATTTCCCTATTTAAGAATTATTTGTGCATATTATCGGGTATATAGCGCAAAAAACAATCACATATTGCGTCATCGGCACAATAAACTCCTCCCATGGGCCGGCAATTCCGCGGCCCTCCCCTTGAACATCAGACGACACCGCTCGGATCAGCCCGCCCTGCCCGCCAGTCCATGCCGAAAAGGTAGGTTCTGCGCCAGCCGGAACCATCCGCGCCACATCAGGAGACAAAGATGGGCCACGCAGACGCCAATTTCGCCCCCGCCAACGGCCGGGACCTGTTCGACAACCCCATGGGCACCGACGGCTTCGAATTCGTCGAATACGCTGCCGCCGATCCGGCCGCCATCGCGTCCGTGCTGGAACGGATGGGCTTCGTGGCCGTGGCGCGTCATCGCTCCAAGAACGTCACGCTGTACCGCCAGGGCCAGATCAACTTCATCGTCAACGCCGAACCGGAGAGCAATGCCTCTGCCTTCGCCCAGGTGCACGGCGCCTCGGTGAACGCCATGGCCTTCCGCGTCAAGGATGCCGCCTTCGTGTACAAGCGTGCGCTGGAACTGGGCGCCGAAGGCGTGGAAGCCAAGCTGGGCCCGATGGAGCTCAACATCCCGGCGATCCGCGGCATCGGCGGCTCGCTGCTGTACCTGGTGGATCGCTATGGCGACAACGGCTCGATCTACGACGTCGATTTCCAGTTCTACCCGGGCGTGGAGCGCAATCCCAAAGGCGTCGGCCTGACCTACATCGATCACCTGACCCACAACGTGGTGCGCGGCGCGATGGATACCTGGTCCTCGTTCTACACCCGCCTGTTCAACTTCCGCGAAATCAAGTATTTCGACATCGAAGGCAAGCTGACCGGCCTGAAGTCGCGCGCCATGACCAGCCCCTGCGGCAAGATCCGCATCCCGATCAACGAGAGCGCCGACGACAAGTCGCAGATCGAGGAATTCATCAAGCAGTACAATGGCGAAGGCATCCAGCACATCGCCCTGGGCAGCGACGACATCTACCAGAGCGTGCGCGCCCTGCGTGAACGCGGCGTGCCGCTGCAGGACACCATCGATACCTACTACGACCTGGTGGAACGTCGCATCCCCGGCCACGGCGAAGACCTGAAGGCCTTGCATGCGCTGAAGATCCTCATCGACGGCGCCCCGACCGCCGGCCAGGGTCTGCTTTTACAGATCTTTACGCAAAACGTGATCGGCCCGGTGTTCTACGAGATCATCCAGCGCAAGGGCAACGACGGCTTTGGCGAGGGCAATTTCAAGGCCTTGTTCGAATCGATCGAACTCGACCAGATGCGCCGCGGCGTCATCTAAGAGGCTGTTGCGAAATTATTTTAAAAGTTGTTTTAACCGGGTCCAGCAAATCAAGGCGCAAGCCAATGACAGGAAGGCTTCGTGGATATGAGCATAGCGTTCGTAACGAATCTTCAGGCGCCGAAACGAGTGCAGCC
>WNDX01000134.1 GCA_009914615.1 Herbaspirillum frisingense | reverse complement strand
TGAGTGACCACAATTCATCGTCGACAAGTTCTTTAGGCATCGCATCCCGTCAGGAAAAACAAGACAGGAAGTTAACATCAAGTCGGGGAAGTTAACAGCCCCGAAATTTAATTTTGCAACAGCCTCTTAGATAGGTGTCCGTAAATCAGGGGCAAGATCACACATCGCCCGCGATGGCGGCGTGCGTCAATACAGCTTCGGCGAGATGCGCGCCCTCTCCAATCGCATGGCCAACCTGCTGCGCGCGCACGGCGCCGCGCGTGGCGACCGCATCGGTATCCTGCTGCCGCAGGCGCCCGAGACCGCCTTCTCGCACGTGGCCGCCTACAAGAACGGCTGCATCGCGATCCCGTTGTTCGCCCTGTTCGGCGCCGAGGCACTGGAATACCGGCTGCACGACAGCGGCACCCGCATCGTGGTCACCAATGCCGAAGGCGCGGCCAAACTGGCCGGCATCCGCGACAAGCTGCCCGAACTGAAGACCGTCTTTACCATCGACGGCCCCCGGCCCGGCACGGTCGATCTGCATGCGGCGCTGGCCGGACAAAGCGAAGACTTCACCCCGGTCGCCACGCGCGCCGACGATCCGGCGGTGATCATCTACACCTCCGGCACCACCGGCCAGCCCAAGGGCGCGCTGCACGCGCACCGGGTGCTGCCGGGCCACCTGCCGGGCGTGGAGATGTCGCACAACCTGTTCCCCCTGGACGGCGACCGGATCTGGACTCCGGCCGACTGGGCCTGGATCGGCGGCTTGCTGGACGTGCTGCTGCCGGCTTGGCATCACGGTGTGGCGGTGGTGGCGCATCGCTTCGAGAAATTCACCGGCGAAGCCGCGTTCCAGCTCCTGCAGGATCACGGCGTGCGCAACTGCTTCCTGCCGCCGACCGCGCTGAAGATGATGCGCACCGTGGCCGATCCCGAAAAGCGCTGGAAACTGAACCTGCGCTCGGTCGCCAGCGGCGGCGAATCGCTGGGCGCCGAGCTGCTGGACTGGGGCCGCAAGACCTTCGGCCTGACCATCAACGAGTTCTACGGCCAGACCGAATGCAATATGACGGTTTCCTCCAACCATGCCGTGATGCCGGTCCAGCCCGGTTCCATCGGCCGCGCCGCGCCCGGCCATCGGGTGGAAATCGTGGACGACCGCGGCACGCTGCTGCCGGCGGGCGTGCAAGGCAACATCGCGGTGCATCGGCCCGATCCGGTGATGTTCCTCCAATACTGGAACAAACCCCAGGCCACCGCCGACAAGTTCGCCGGCGACTGGCTGCTGACCGGCGACACCGGCATCAAGGACGAGGCCGGCTATATCCGCTTCGTCGGACGTGACGACGACGTCATCACCTCGGCCGGCTACCGCATCGGCCCCGGCGAGATCGAGGACAACCTGCTGCAGCACGCGGCGGTCAAGATGGCCGCCGTGGTCGGCGCGCCGGACGCCGAGCGCACCGAGATCGTGGTGGCCATCGTGGTGCTCAACGCCGGCTTCAGCGGCGACGAGACGATGAAGCGCGAGCTGCAGCAGCACGTCAAGACGCGGCTGGCGGCGCATGAATATCCGCGCGAGGTGTATTTCGTGGAGGAGTTGCCGATGACGACCACCGGCAAGGTGATCCGGCGGCAGTTGAGGGATATGGTGACGGGATGGCGCGGGCGTCAGGCTTGAGGCTGTTCCAGGCTCTGTGCGCGGTCAAGTTCTCGAAGTCCTCGCCCACGCGATAGCAAGGCTCCGGTGACGTTTGCCGGACATCCGCGTCCGCGGAACGACAGGGGATCCTGACCTTGGTCAGCACAACGCGCAGGAGAGCACCTGGAGCGGCATGCCATCGCACTGCCTCCGACGGGACGGCATGCCGGCAGAAACCCCAGCCGGCAGATCGCCCTTCATCACCGTCATCCCGGCGCAGGCCGTTACCCAGCGTGGTTTGTCGCGCACCGACGCCCGTTGCGCGCCATCAGGGACCTGAAACCGCCGGCACGACAAACGCCTTGAACATCAAACCCCGCGCGCCCGGTCTTCCTTGAACTTGGCCACGAAGGCCTGGAACTGCCCGGCATCGATCGCCGCGCGGATTTCTTCCATCAGCTTCAGGTAGTAGTGCAGGTTGTGCACGGTGTTCATGCGTGCGCCCAGGATTTCGCCGGCGCGG
The DNA here is from genome assembly GCA_009914615.1 of Herbaspirillum frisingense. Classification (GTDB taxonomy): domain Bacteria; phylum Pseudomonadota; class Gammaproteobacteria; order Burkholderiales; family Burkholderiaceae_D; genus Herbaspirillum; species Herbaspirillum frisingense_B. Next base: position 10,845 of record WNDX01000134.1, on the reverse strand, counting down.
TGCAAGTGATGCAGGTAAGCGCGGGAGAAATTCTTGCAGGCATAGCAATCGCAGGTTTCGTCGTAGGGCCGCTCGTCATCCTTGTACTTGGCATTCTTGATCTTGACGTCGCCGTAGCGCGTGAAGATCCAGCCGTTGCGCGCATTGCGGGTGGGCATGACGCAGTCGAACATGTCCACGCCGTTGGCCACGCCTTCCACCAGATCCTCCGGCGTGCCCACGCCCATCAGGTAGTGCGGCTTGTCGGCCGGCAGGCGCGGGCCGACGTGTTCCAGCACGCGCATCATGTCTTCCTTGGGCTCGCCCACAGAGAGGCCGCCGATGGCATAGCCGTCGAAATCCAGTTCCTGCAGGCCGGCCAGCGACTCGTCGCGCAAGCCTTCGAACATGCCGCCCTGGACGATGCCGAACAGCGCGTTGGGATTCCCGCCCTGGTCGAACTCATCCTTGGAGCGCTTGGCCCAGCGCAACGACATGCGCATCGACTTGCCGGCTTCCTCGCGCGTGGCGGGACGGCCGTCGATCTCGTAGGGCGTGCATTCGTCGAACTGCATCACGATGTCGGAATTGAGCACGCGCTGGATCTGCATCGAGATCTCGGGCGAGAGGAACAGGCGGTCGCCGTTGATCGGCGAAGCAAAGTGCACGCCCTCTTCCGTGATCTTGCGCATCTCGCCCAGCGAAAACACCTGGAAGCCGCCGGAGTCGGTCAGGATGGGCTTGTCCCAACCGATGAATTTATGCAGGCCGCCGAACTTGGAAACCACGTCCAGGCCCGGGCGCAGCCACAGGTGGAAGGTGTTGCCGAGGATGATCTGGGCGTTGATCTCGTTCAATTCCAGCGGCGACATGGCCTTGACCGAGCCGTAAGTGCCGACCGGCATGAAGATCGGCGTTTCCACGGTGCCGTGGTTCAGTTTGACGCGGCCGCGGCGGGCACGGCCGTCGGTCTTGAGCAGGGTGAATTCGAGCATGGGTCAGCCTTTGTTGCAGGTAAGCAGCATGGCGTCGCCATAGCTGAAGAAACGGTATTGCTGCGCGATCGCGTGCGCGTAGGCGGCGCGGATGTGGTCGTAGCCGGCGAAGGCCGAGACCAGCATCAGCAGCGTGGACTTGGGCAGGTGGAAGTTGGTCACCAGCCGATCGACGGTCTTGAAGGTGTAGCCAGGCGTGATGAACAGTTGCGTATCGGCGCTGCCGGCTTCCAGCCGGCCGCCTTGCGAGCCGGACTCCAGCGCGCGCATGCTGGTGGTGCCGACCGCGATCACGCGGCCGCCGGCGGCCTTGGTGGCGCGCACCGCGTCCACCGTGGCTTGCGAAATGGTGTACCACTCGCTATGCATCTGGTGCTGTGACAGGTCTTCCACCCGCACCGGCTGGAAGGTGCCGGCACCCACGTGCAGGGTGACGAAGGCTTGCTGCACGCCGCGCGCGGCCAGTTGGTCCAGCAGCGCCTGGTCGAAGTGCAGACCGGCGGTGGGCGCGGCGACCGCGCCGGGTTCTTTCGCATAGACGGTCTGGTAGCGCGTCTCGTCGTAGGCATCGGCCTCGTGTTCGATATAGGGCGGCAACGGCAGGCTGCCGTACTGCTCCAGCAGTTCGAATGCATCGGAGGGGAAATGCAGCGTGAAGAATTCGCCGAAGCGCTCGCCCACGGTGACGTCGAAAGCGTCGGCCAGGCGGATCCGGGTGCCCGGTGGCGGCGACTTGGAAGCGCGCACCTGGGCATGCACGGTGCGCGGATCGAGCACGCGCTCGACCAGGGCCTCGATCTTACCGCCGGTTTCCTTGACGCCGAAGAAGCGTGCCTTGAGCACGCGGGTGTCGTTGAAGACCAGCAGGTCGCCCGGATTGAGCAGGCCGACGATGTCGGCAAAGCGGCGATCGGTCAGTTGTGCGCCATCCACCTGCAACAGGCGCGAGGCGCTACGCTCGGCCAGCGGGGTCTGGGCTATCAGCTCGGGCGGGAGCTCGAAGTCGAAATCGGAGAGGGAATACATGAATGGCAACCTGCAAAAACGGAGAGCGCGACGTCGAAAACGCGCGTCAAACCTGCTATTTTACGCCTTCCTCACCCATCGCCAACGTTTCTCCTACCCCGACCGGCCCGCCGCTGCACGCCCGAGACGAGATAAACCATGCAAATAACACCACCAACCCCGATCCCCGACCCAAGCTCGCTCAACGGGGAAGGGCACGATGCACAACCCGCCGTGCCGCGGGGAACCGGCGTGCTGCGCATGGCCATCGGCCTGGGCCAGGGCGTGGCGCTCTACTTTCTTTATCACAGCCTGACCAGCAAGGGCTGGCCCGCGACCGAACCGCTGCTGTTCAAGCCGCTCTTGCTGCTGGCCCTGTCCATACCGCTGACCGCGATCTCAAGCATGGTCCATCTGCCCCGCCGCAAGCTGGTGCTGTGGACGCTGATCCTGGTGCTGCTGGTGACGGCGCTGGGACTCTACGACGCCTGGCGCGCCGACATCGGATCGCTGCTGGCCGCGATGCTGACCGCGGGGCTGTTCATCGCGCAGGCCATGGTGCTGGCCGGCCATGCCGACGGCCGCTATATCGCCCGTTACCACAGCTATTTTTCGCTGGCCTGGAAGCTGGCGCTGCAAGTCGCCTTCGCCCTGTTGTTCACGCTGCTGCTCTGGCTGGTGCTGGAGATCGGCGCCGCGCTTTTCACGCTGGTGCGCCTGAATTTCCTGCAAAATCTGCTGCAGGAAAGCTGGTTTGCGATTCCTGCCTCCACCCTGGCCTTCTCAAGCGCCCTGCATCTGACCGACGTCAGGCCCAGCATCATTTCCGGCGTGCGCCGGCTGCTGCTGACAGTGCTGTCCTGGCTGCTGCCGCTGGCGCTGTTGATCGTCGCCGGCTTCCTCGCCAGCCTGGTGGTGACCGGCGTACAGCCGCTGTGGCAAACGCGACGCGCCTCCTCGGTGCTGCTGGGCGCGGCGGCGTTGCTGGTGGTGTTGATCAACATGGTTTACCAGGATGGCGCCGCGCCGGCGGCATCGAACCGCTTCATGGCGGTTTGTCTGCGCCTTTCCTGCCTGTTGCCGGCGCCGCTGGTGGCGCTGGGCATCTATGCCTTGAGCCTGCGCGTGGCGCAGTACGGCTGGAGCGTGGATCGCGTCACCGCCGCCCTGGCCATGCTGATCGCCGCCATCTACGCCGCCGGCTATGCCTGGGCCGCACTGCGCCGGCGCCAGCCGCTGGCCTTGATAGCGCCGGTCAATATTGCTGCCAGCCTGGCCATCCTCGGCGTCTTCGTCGCGGTGCTCTCGCCCTTGGCCGATCCCGCCAGGATTGCCGTGAATAGCCAGCTCGCGCGCCTGCAGGCCGGCCAGACACCGGCGGCGGAGTTCGACTTCCGCTTCCTGCGCTTCGAGGGCATGCGCTTCGGGGTGCAAGCGTTGCGCGGTTTGCGCCAAGGCCCGACCGGCGAGCAGGCGCGACTGGCGCTGGCGCAAACCGATCGCTGGTCCGACCGGGCCAACCCGCCGCCGCGGCCGGATGTGGTGGCCAACGTGCGGGTCCATCCCGCCGGCGCCGTATTGCCGAAGGAATTCGTCGCCACCCGCTGGGAGCCGGGCCAATACATGCTGCCGTCCTGCCTGCGCAACCACGGCATCGGCTGCGAGGCCTATCTGCTCGAACAGGCGGGACAGGAGCAGATCCTGATTTTCGATGAACACGACGAGCCTTCGCTGTTCGCCGCGGGCGACGGGCGCTGGGACATGCTGGGCAAGTTCGAACTGGATGCGGATTGCCGCAACCGTTTGAAAACGGCCGTGCAGGAAGGCAAGCTGCAATGGCTGGCGCCGCGCCAGCGCGACATCGACCTGGCAGGCACGCGGCTGGTCATGCGCGCGCCATGGACCAAACCGGCAAGCTGCCCGGCGCGCTGAGCGGCGCCCATGGCGGTGGCAACGGCATGATTGCCCGCCGGCGCAACGGCCGCAATGCACGCGCCGGTTACCACCGGCGGTTGATACTGTAATTAATCACAGTACAATAGCGCATCTTTTTTACCGCTCCCGCTGCCGGACATCCGTTTTTCCCATGCCCGCTCCCGCCAAGAAGACCGCCGCAAAAAAAACGACCGCTGCCAGGACGCCCGCCAGGAAAGGCGCGGCAGCGCCCGCCAAGCCGGAAAACAAGCTGGCCAAACTGGGCCTGCACAACGACATGGACCTGGCGCTGCACCTGCCGCTGCGCTACGAGGACGAAACCACGCTGATGACGATCGGCGAGGCCGCCATGCGCGGCCTGCAGACAGTGCAGGTGGAAGGCGTGGTGACGAAATGCGACGTACAGTTCCGCCCGCGCCGCCAGTTGATCGTGACGGTCGGCGACGACAGCGGCCAACTGACCATGCGCTTCCTCAATTTCTACGGCAGCCAGCAGCGGCAACTGGCCGAAGGCACGCGCCTGCGCGTGCGCGGCGAGCTGCGCCACGGCTTCTTCGGCGCCGAGATGGTGCATCCCCAGTACAAGGTGGTCAACGAAGGCGCGCCGCTGCCGGACGTGCTCACGCCGGTGTATCCGGCCGGCGAGGGCCTGTCGCAGGCGTATCTGCGCAAGGCCATCGCCAACGCACTGAGCCGGCTCGACTGGCACGACACGCTGCCGCCGTCGATGCTGGAAACCCTGAAGCTGTCGCCCTTCGAACCGGCGGTGCGCCTGCTGCACAATCCGCCGCCGGACGTGGATGAACACGCGCTGATCGAGCGCTCGCACCCGGCCTGGATACGCATGAAGTTCGACGAGCTGCTGGCGCAGCAGTTGTCGCTCAAGCGGGCCCAGGCCGCGCGTCGCGCCAAGACCTCGCGCGCGCTCCCGGTGACCGGGCGCATCACGGCGGAACTGATCAAGGTGCTGCCCTTCAAGCTCACCGGCGCACAGGAACGCGTGCTGGAAGAGATCCGCGCCGACCTGCGCGAATCCTTCCCGATGCAGCGCCTGCTGCAAGGCGATGTGGGCAGCGGCAAGACCGTGGTGGCCGCACTGGCGGCGGCGCAAGCCATCGACAGCGGTTGCCAGGCGGTGCTGATGGCGCCGACCGAAATTCTGGCCGAACAGCATTTTCGTAAGATCGCGGCCTGGATGGAGCCCCTGGATGTAGGCGTGGCCTGGCTGTCCGGCAGCCAGAAGAAAAAGGAAAAGACCGAGGCGCTGGCGCATATCGAATCCGGCGCGGCTCGCCTGGTGGTGGGCACGCATGCGCTGATCCAGGATACCGTGCAGTTCGAGAACCTGGGCCTGGTGATCGTCGATGAACAGCACCGCTTCGGCGTCGGGCAGCGCCTGGCCTTGCGCAACAAGAGTTTCAACCCGGCCGATCCGCAAGCCGATGCGGCCGCGGTGCCGCACCAGTTGATGATGTCGGCCACGCCGATTCCGCGTACGCTGGCCATGACCTATTACGCCGACCTGGAAGTGTCGGTGATCGACGAGCTGCCGCCAGGCCGCTCGCCCATCGTCACCCGCGTGATCGACCAGAACCGGCGCGATGAAGTCATCGAGCGCGTGCACGCCGCGGCGCAGGAAGGCAAGCAGATCTACTGGGTCTGTCCGCTGATCGAGGAATCCGAGGCGCTGCAACTGCAGACCGCCACCGATACCCATGCCGCGCTGTCGGCGGCGCTGCCGGACCTGAGCATTGGCCTGGTGCATGGCCGCATGAAGCCGGTGGAAAAACAGATCGTCATGGAGGGCTTCAGCCGCGGCGCGATCCACGTGCTGGTGGCCACCACGGTGATCGAAGTCGGCGTGGACGTGCCCAACGCCTCGCTGATGGTGATCGAGCATGCGGAGCGCTTCGGCTTGTCGCAACTGCACCAGTTGCGCGGGCGCGTAGGCCGCGGCTCCGCCGCCAGCGTGTGCCTGCTGCTGTACCAGGGACCGCTGGGCGGCACCGCCAAGCAGCGCCTGGCGACCATGCGCGAAACCACCGATGGCTTCGAGATCGCGCGGCGCGACCTGGACATTCGCGGCCCCGGCGAATTCCTGGGCGCGCGCCAGTCGGGCGAAGCCATGCTGCGCTTCGCCGACCTGGCAACCGACCAGTGGCTGGTGGAAAAAGCGCGCGATACCGCGCAGGCATTGCTCCAGCATGCGCCAGACATCGTCGACCGCCATCTGGCGCGCTGGCTGGGTGGGCGCGAGGATTTCCTGAAGGTCTGATTGCTCGTTGCGTTGTGTTTGTGCTCACCAGGCGGGCCCGGACTCATGTACACGACTCCTCGGCCTGCTGCAGGCCTTGTCGTCGGGAAAATGGTCGGGCGTGTCGCGGATCGTCAACAAATCATCAATTCTCACCCACTAAAAATCGAAAAATTCTTCGTCTTATATCGATTGACGAAGGATTTTTCACAAGCCAATCTACTTCCCCGCGACAAAACGCCTTGCCTCGCCGCAAGTTGCCGGCTGGTGGCATCATCCGCCGGCCTACAAGATGAACCGCAGCGCAACCTAGAGACGACATACATGCTGGCATCGAACCACGATCACCTTCATCCCCGGCGCCAATTATGCTCCCGCTGCCAGCGGGCTCGCACAGCGTGCATCTGCCACTGGACCTCCCCCATCGATCATGCCGCGGATGTGCTGATCCTGCAGCACCCGCTGGAAGTCAACAACGCCAAGAACAGCGTGCGCCTGTTGCACCTGAGCCTGCCCTGCAGCAAGCTGGCGGTGGGGTCGGTCTTCGATCCGGACGAGCTCAAATCGCTGCTGTACGCCCCTTCGCAGCTGCGCGGCGTGGCGAGCGACGTCGAAGTGCAACCGATCCTGCTCTATCCGGACGATGCGGGCACGCCGGCGACTTCCCGCTTCAATGCGCTTACCATGCTGGTGGACGAAACGCGGCCGGCGCCTCATGTCCGGCTGGTGATCCTGGATGGCACCTGGCGCAAGAGCCGCAAGATGCTGTTCGAGAATCCCTTGCTGCAGACCTTGCCGCGCATGGTGCTGGTGAATACGCCGGCTTCGCGCTACACGATACGCAAGGCGCACAAACCCGAGCAACTCTCTTCGCTGGAGGCGGTCGGTTATGCGTTGATGCAATTGGAGCGCAACAGCGAGAAATACCATTCGCTGTTCAACGCCTTCGACAATTTCATACTCCAGCAAGGCCAGATGCGCCTGCAAGGCCAGGCCTCCCGGCGCGGCGAATAGCCGGCATTGCGCCGCAGGGAGCGCTGCCGGCGCCGGGAACCAATCTCTGCCCGCGGGCACCAAGCTCATCCGGCTGCCATGCGCAGCCGTTCTTGCTGTGGGTGCCCGCCAATGCGCTTATAATTGAATACCTCTGAAACCGGCGATGGCGCCCAGCGGCCCGCCTCCCCATCCAGCGAACATTCAAGACATGAGTTCCGAATTCCAGCAACTGGCTGAAAAAGTCACCCAGCTCGCAAAGCTGGCGCAAAGCCTGCGCGATGAAAATGCAGAGCTGCGCCGGAAGGTGAAAGTGCTCACCGATGACAACACCGTCCTCAACGGACGCGTGGAAGAGGCCTATCAACGCGTGTCGGCCGTGCTCGACCAGCTGCCGGTGGCGGAAGAAGAACCCGCCGTGCAAGCCGCCGAGGAGGCCGCATGAGCACCATACAGATCCAGGCCACGATCATGGGCCAGTCCTATACGCTGGCTTGCCAGGAAGGCGAACAGGCTGCCCTGCACCACGCGGTCGCTTATCTTGACCAGAAGATGCGCGTCATCCGTGACGCCGGCCGCATCAAGGGAACCGACCGCATCGCGGTCATGGCAGCGCTGGGGATCGCCGCCGAATTGCTGTCCACGCAACAGGCTGAAGGCCCCTTCGCCGGCCTGACCATCGCCGAGTGGAAGCAGCAGATCACTGCAATCACCGACGTGGTGGATCAGGCGCTGGCGCCGCAGGAAAAACTGTTCTGACCGCGCCGTCGTTCGCGGCTCCCCACATGAAAATGGCTGCCCCAGGCAGCCATTTTTTCATCCCGGCAAGTCCTCGCCACTGCCCTGCACACTTGCCATAAACATAAGCCAGGTCCGGTGCGACAAGCATCCGGGCGCTGCAATCCCGTGTTGCGGCGGCAAACTGGACGGCGATTTACCGGCGGACAAGACAGTGCGCCATCGCGCGGCATCCCCGTCAATAATGCATAACAAAACGCACTTGTTGGCAAGAGTGCGCCGTTACAAAATCATGCATAAATTTTTATGTGCAGCTATTGGATCGCTGCGGCGAATGCGTTAGACTTTCTTCTCCTGCCGTGTTCGCGATTGCCATATATTCCTTGAACCATTTACGAGCATAGGCTGTGGGATCGTTCGATGGGCGTGAGCGTCGCTAGTCCGATGAACCCGAAATTGAACTACTGCAGCCAACTTGAACCGTCAGGTTCAGGATGCCGGCACAGCGGCACAGGCGGGACTTGATTCAAGAAAAACGGCTGCATTCGCAGCCGTTTTTTTATTGCGCCACATCCTGCACGCCGCGGCGGCGCGCCATTCCCGTCTCACACTTCGCGCTTCTTCGCGCCCTTGCGTTCGTGGCCCACCTCGGCGATCGCGTCCTGGAATTCGGTCACATCCTCGAAGCTCTTGTATACCGAGGCGAAACGGATATAGGCGATCTTGTCCAGGCGCTTGAGTTCTCGCATCACCAGTTCGCCCACCTGCCCCGACACCACTTCGCGCGCGCCGCTTTGCAGCAGCTTGTCCTGGATGCTCTGGATCGCCACATCGACCGCCTCGGCCGATACCGGGCGCTTGCGCAGCGCCAGCATCAGGCTGCCGCGCAGCTTGGCTGGATCGAACTCGCTGCGGCTGCCGTTCTTCTTGACGATCACCGGCATGGTCAGCTCGATGCGCTCGTAGGTGGTGAAGCGCTTGTCGCAATTCTCGCAGCGGCGGCGGCGGCGGATGGAATTGCCGTCTTCGGACAAACGCGTGTCCAGCACCGGGGTTTCTTCGTGATTGCAGAATGGGCACTTCATGGCGGCAATGAGTGTTCGTGAGCGGATCAATGATGGAGCGCGGTGGCGCTCCGGAATTCGAAAATTCGGTGAAACAGCCATCCCATGGCACTGCGGATGGACGACGGCGCCCGCGAGCGGACGCCGTCTCCTACAGCATGGCGCCGGCCGCAGGCGGCCGGCTCGCGCTCCGGTCAGCCGTAGACCGGGAAGGCTTCGGTCAGCTTCTTGACTTCGGCCTTGACGCGCTCGATGGTGGCGGCGTCATGCGGGTTGTCCAGCACGTCGGCGATCAGGTTGCCGACCTTTTCCGCTTCCGCTTCCTTGAAGCCGCGGGTGGTCATGGCCGGGCTACCCAGGCGGATGCCGGAGGTCACGAATGGCTTTTCCGGATCGTTGGGGATACCGTTCTTGTTGCAGGTCATGTGGGCCGAACCCAGGATCGCCTCGGCTTCCTTGCCGGTCAACTTCTTCGGACGCAGGTCCACCAGCATCACGTGCGACTCGGTGCCGCCGGAGACGATGCGCAGGCCGCGCTTGATCAGGGTCTTGGCCAGCACGTCGGCGTTCTTCACCACCTGCTGCTGATAGGCCTTGAACTCATCCGATGCGGCTTCCTTGAAAGCCACTGCCTTGGCGGCGATGACGTGCATCAGCGGACCGCCTTGGATGCCCGGGAAGATCGACGAATTGATCGCCTTCTCATGCTCGGCCTTCATCAGGATCACGCCGCCGCGCGGACCGCGCAGGGACTTGTGGGTGGTCGAGGTGACGAAGTCGGCGAACGGCACCGGGTTGGGGTACACGCCGGCGGCAATCAGGCCGGCATAGTGGGCCATGTCCACCATGAAGTAGGCGCCGACTTCCTTGGCGATCTTGGCGAAACGCTCGAAATCGATGCGCAGCGAGTAAGCCGATGCGCCGGCGATGATCAGCTTGGGCTTCTTTTCGCGCGCCAGCGCTTCCATCGCCTCATAATCGATCTCTTCCTTGTCGTTCAGGCCGTAGGACACGACGTTGAACCACTTGCCCGACATGTTCAGCGCCATGCCGTGGGTCAGGTGACCGCCTTCGGCCAGCGACATGCCCATGATGGTGTCACCCGGCTTGAGCATGGCGAAGAACACGCCCTGGTTGGCCTGGGAGCCGGAGTTCGGCTGCACGTTGGCGGCTTCGGCGCCGAACAGCGCCTTCAGGCGGTCGATCGCCAGTTGCTCGGCGACGTCCACGTATTCGCAGCCGCCGTAGTAGCGCTTGCCCGGATAGCCTTCGGCGTACTTGTTGGTCAGTTGCGAACCCTGGGCTTCCATCACCGCCGGCGAGGTGTAGTTTTCCGAGGCGATCAGCTCGATGTGTTCCTGCTGGCGGGTGTTTTCCTTCTGGATGGCAGACCACAGGTCCGGATCGACTTTAGCGAGAGTCAGATTCTTGTCAAACATGGTTTCTCCAAATTGATGAGGTGCGGCCGAAGACCGGGCGATGGCAAAGCAATACCGATCGCATCGACTTCAAAAAATCGAATGAGGGCCAAAAAGAATGTGGGAATTGCGGCAGCCTCAGTCGTACTTGATCTTGCCCCTGATTTACGGACACCTATCTAAGCGACATTGGCCAGCTCGTACTGCTCTGGGCTGAGGTAGCCCAGGGTCGAGTGCAGCCGGATCCGATTGTAGTCAACCTCAATGTAGTCAAACACATGAGCCTTGGCCTGCTCCCGTGTGGCGAGGTGTTCACCATGGATGGCCTCGACCTTCAGACTGTGGTTCCAACTCTCCATTGCTGCGTTGTCGTAGCAGTTGCCTCTGGCACTCATGCTGGCGATCAAAGCGTATTGCTCCAACAGGGCGCGGTGCTCGCGCGAGCAGTATTGGCTACCACGGTC
>WNDX01000133.1 GCA_009914615.1 Herbaspirillum frisingense | reverse complement strand
GGGCGACAACGTGTCGATCACCGTGCAACTGATCAACCCGATCGCTATGGAAGAAGGTCTGCGTTTCGCTATCCGTGAAGGCGGTCGTACCGTCGGCGCCGGCGTCGTCGCCAAGATCTTCGACTAAGATCAAGCTGTAAAACACTTTGCCGCGGTGCGTAATTCGTATCGCGGCATTCGTGTCTCAATCGCGAGTTTTTGTAGGGGCGTAGCTCAATTGGCAGAGCGTCGGTCTCCAAAACCGAAGGTTGGGGGTTCGATGCCCTCCGCCCCTGCCACCGAATCTGGTGCAGGGTACTGAAAGTAAATATGTCTAGCCAGCCCGTTCAAACCGTCAACACCTCCAACGACAAGATCAAGATTGCATTGGCAATCGTGGCTGTCGTCGCCGGCGTTGTTGGTTTTTTTGTGTTGTCTGATCAATCGACCCCGGTGCGCGCTGCCGCCCTGGTCGTTGGTCTGCTGGTGGCTGTGGCATTTGCCTGGACTTCTGCACAAGGCCGCGGCTTCGTCGGTTTCGCCAAGGAATCCGTGCGCGAGACCAAGAAAGTCGTCTGGCCCACCCGCAAGGAAGCAATGCAGATCACCGCGGTGGTCTTCGCCTTCGTACTGATCATGGCGATCTTCTTGTGGGGTACGGACAAGCTGCTCGAATTCCTGTTGTACGACGTAATTTTGGGCTGGAAATAACATGAGCGATAGCACACAAGACAGCGCACCGATTGGTGCGCAAAGCGTTTCAGGCGCCGGAAAAAAGCGCTGGTACGTGGTGCATGCGTATTCCGGCATGGAAAAAAGTGTTCAGCGTGCGCTGACCGAGCGCATCACGCGCGCAGGCATGCAAGAACAGTTCGGCCAGATCCTGGTGCCGACCGAAGAAGTCGTTGATATGAAGAACGGTCACAAGTCGGTGACCGAACGCCGTTTCTTCCCTGGCTATGTCCTGGTTGAAATGGAAATGACCGACGAAACCTGGCACCTGGTGAAAAACACCAGCAAGGTCACCGGTTTCATCGGCGGCAAGTCGAACCGTCCGACGCCGCTGCCCCCGCACGAAGTCGATGCACTGATCCGCCAGATGCAGGAAGGCGTCGAGAAGCCTCGTCCGAAGGTGCTCTACGAAGTTGGCGAAATGGTCCGCATCAAGGAAGGCCCGTTCACCGACTTCAACGGCAACGTCGAAGAAGTGAACTACGAAAAATCGCGCGTGCGCGTGTCGGTCACCATCTTCGGTCGCGCCACCCCGGTCGAGCTCGAATTCGGCCAGCTGGAAAAAGTCTGATCCCTTCGCGGAATCCCACTTTTCTCTGAACAGAATCAGCGCCCGCAGGAGCGCATCGGACGGGTATCCCCGTTCGGTCAATCCGGCAACCCGAGGAGCCAGGACACAAGTCGCAAGGCAAGTGAATCGGCGCTAAAACTCATTTAATACAGGAGCCGTCATGGCAAAGAAGATCATCGGTTTTATCAAGCTGCAAGTGCCAGCTGGTAAGGCCAACCCGTCCCCCCCGATCGGTCCTGCGCTGGGTCAGCGCGGTCTGAACATCATGGAATTCTGCAAGGCCTTCAACGCGCAAACGCAAGGCGTTGAGCCGGGTCTGCCGATTCCGGTCGTGATCACCGCCTTCGCGGACAAGTCCTTCACCTTCGTGATGAAGACTCCGCCGGCGACCATCCTGATCAAGAAGGCTGCCGGTATCCAGAAGGGTTCCGCCAAGCCGCATACCGACAAGGTCGGCAAGATCACCCGCAAGCAAGCGGAAGAGATCGCTACCCAGAAGAAGCCGGATCTTACCGCTGCTGATCTGGAAGCTGCAGTGCGTACCATCGCTGGTTCCGCACGTTCGATGGGCATCACGGTGGAGGGTCTGTAATGGCTAAGGTATCCAAGCGCATCAAGGCAATGAAGGAAAAGATCGACCGTACCAAGGCCTATCCCTTCGACAACGCCGTCGCCCTGATCAAGGAATTCGCAACCGCCAAGTTCAACGAATCGATCGACGTGTCCGTCCAGCTGGGCGTTGACGCGAAGAAGTCGGACCAAGTGGTTCGCGGTTCGGTGGTGCTGCCTGCCGGCACCGGCAAGTCCGTGCGCGTGGCCGTGTTCGCCTCCGGCGACAAGGCTGAGGCTGCCAAGGCAGCCGGCGCTGACGTGGTCGGCATGGAAGACCTGGCAGAGCGCGTGAAGGCCGGCGACATGCCGTTCGACATCGTGATCGCTTCGCCCGACACCATGCGTATCGTCGGTACCCTGGGTCAGATCCTGGGTCCCCGCGGCCTGATGCCGAACCCGAAGGTCGGTACCGTGACCCCGGACGTGGCAACCGCCGTCAAGAACGCCAAGGCTGGTCAGGTGCAGTACCGTACCGACAAGGCTGGCATCATCCACGCTACCATCGGCCGCAAGTCGTTCTCCGACGCCGATCTGAAGGCCAACCTGCTGGCCCTGATCGACGCCCTGAACAAGGCGAAGCCGGCAAGCAGCAAGGGTATCTACCTGCGCAAGATCGCTCTGTCGTCCACCATGGGCGCCGGCGTTCGCGTGGATCAGGGTTCCCTGGCCGCTTAAGAAGGAATCAAGTCCCCGTTTCCTCACGGGAACGGGGCGCATCTTTGGGCTGTAGCGGTCGAGTCTGACTGCTGCAGGCAATCAAAGACCGTTGGGCGGGCGCCGGCAGCAGCAAGCCGGAAGAAGTTAAACAGAGCGCATGCACATGCAATCGACCCAACGCAGATGGTGAACCCGAACAAGTTTTGTAGTCTCAGGCAGCATTTTCAGCTTTGCTCTATGCTGCAATGAACTCCTAAACCTCGGACGCCGTGTTCGAACCGGTGTTAGGCAAGCAGGCATCTTCGCCTGTGTCGTCGCCGAGCACTATTTTTGGAGGTTGATCTTGAGTCTCAATCTGAATGACAAGAAGGCCGTCGTCGCCGAAGTTTCCGCAAAGGTTGCAACTGCGCAAACTATCGTCGTGGCCGAATACCGTGGCATCCAGGTTGGTTCCTTGACGCAACTGCGCGCACAAGCGCGTGCCCAAGGCGTGTACCTGCGCGTGTTGAAAAACACGCTGGCTCGTCGCGCTGTGGAAGGCACTCAGTTTGCCGACCTCGCCGCACAACTGACCGGTCCGCTGATCTATTCGATCTCGGAAGATGCCGTGGCCGCTGCCAAAGTCGTTTCCGACTTTGCAAAGACCAACGACAAGCTGGTTGTGAAGGCAGGTAACTACGCAGGCAAGCAGCTGGATAAGGCTGCTGTTGCTGCGTTGGCAAACATCCCGTCTCGCGAAGTTCTGCTGGCCCAATTGCTGGGCATGATGCAGGCTCCGGTGTCGGGCTTCGCGCGTGGCCTGGCTGCCCTGGCAGCCAAGAAGGAAGCCGAAGCCGCCTGATGCGTGGCCGCCCTTGGCGGCCAGCCTGGCAGTTTCGACGTCCGCGTCACTACCAATCTGATGTTTTTACCGAATTAAGTTTAGGAGTTTCAAATGGCAATTAGCAAAGAAGAGATCCTGGAAGCCGTTGGCGCGCTGTCCGTGATGGAACTGAATGACCTGGTCAAGGCATTCGAAGAGAAGTTTGACGTTTCCGCAGCCGCCATGGCTGTTGCTGGTCCTGCTGGCGGCGCTGCCGGCGGCGCAGCTGCTGCTGAAGAGCAGACCGAGTTCACCGTTGTTCTGGCCGAAGTCGGCGCGAACAAGGTTGGCGTCATTAAGGCAGTCCGCGAAATCACCGGTCTGGGCCTGAAGGAAGCCAAGGACCTGGTCGATGGCGCACCGAAGCCGGTGAAGGAAGGCATCGCCAAGGCTGACGCTGAAGCCGCTAAGAAGAAGCTGGAAGAGGCTGGCGCCAAGGCCGAACTGAAGTAATTCTCTTGCCTGCCAAGGCGAGTCATTACTCCGGAGTCAAAGTGCAGAATCCCTTGAAAAAGGGATTCGGCTTTGGCTCCTTTGTCGTTTCTTATTTTTGTTCGTGATTTGATGCGCTGCAATCTTCCGATGCCGGAATATTAAGCGCGAACGAAGCAAAAAACTAGGGTGGAAATTTGAAGATTTGAGTGCCGGTCGTCCGGGCCTGTATCCCCCGGCAGGTCGCGCGGTTTGATCGAATCTTGAACTCTCTATCCTTCCTGTCACTCACGGAGTGTCCATGCACTACTCATTTACTGAGAAGAAGCGCATTCGCAAATCCTTCGCGAAACGCGCAAACGTCCACAACGTTCCGTTCCTGCTCGCGACTCAGATCGAGTCGTACCAGAATTTCTTGCAACCCGAGCGTACCGCTTCGGAGCGCAAGAACGAAGGCCTGCAATCGGCTTTCACCTCGATTTTCCCCATCGTGTCGCACAATGGTTTTGCGCGCCTCGAATTCCTGTCGTATGTGCTGGGCGCTCCGCCGTTTGATGTCAAAGAGTGCCAACAGCGTGGCCTGACCTTCGCTTCCCCGCTGCGCGCCAAGGTGCGCCTGGTGATCCTCGACCGCGAGTCGCCGACCAAGCCGGTCGTGAAGGAAATGAAGGAGCAGGAAGTCTACATGGGCGAACTGCCGCTGATGACCACGACCGGTTCGTTCGTGATCAACGGCACCGAGCGCGTGATCGTGTCCCAGTTGCACCGTTCGCCGGGCGTGTTCTTCGAACACGACCGCGGCAAGACGCACTCTTCCGGCAAGCTGCTGTTCTCGGCGCGCATCATTCCTTACCGCGGTTCCTGGCTGGACTTCGAATTCGATCCGAAGGACATCCTGTTCTTCCGCGTCGACCGCCGCCGCAAGATGCCGGTCACGATCCTGCTTAAGGCCATCGGCATGACGTCCGAGCAGATCCTGGCGAACTTCTTCGTGTTCGACAATTTCAACCTGCACGCCGAAGGCGCCGACATGGAGTTCGTCTCCGAGCGCCTGCGCGGTGAAGTCGCGCGTTTCGACATCACCGACAAGTCGGGCAAGGTGATGGTCGCCAAGGACAAGCGCATCAACGCCAAGCACGTGCGCGACATCGAAGGCGCCGGCATCAAGCACATCTCGGTTCCCGAGGACTACCTGCTGGGCCGCGTGCTGGCCAAGAACATCGTCGATCCCGACACCGGCGAAGTCATCGCCAGCGCCAACGACGAGCTGACCGAAGAACTGCTGGCCAAGCTGCGTGAATCGAACATCGCTGCGATCCAGACCCTGTACACCAACGATCTGGATCAGGGCGGCTACATCTCGCAGACCCTGCGCACCGACGACACTGCCGACCAGACCGCCGCGCGCGTGGCGATCTATCGCATGATGCGTCCTGGCGAACCGCCGACCGAAGAATCGGTGGAAGCGCTGTTCAACGGCCTGTTCTACAGCGAAGACCGCTACGACCTGTCGGCCGTGGGCCGCATGAAGTTCAATCGCCGCGTGAGCCGCGATGAACTGACCGGTCCGATGACGCTCTCGAACGACGACATCCTGGCCGTCATCAAGATCCTGGTCGAGCTGCGCAATGGCCGCGGCGAAGTCGATGACATTGATCACCTGGGCAACCGTCGCGTGCGTTGCGTGGGCGAACTGGCCGAAAACCAGTTCCGCGCCGGCCTGGTGCGCGTCGAGCGCGCCGTCAAGGAACGTCTGGGCCAAGCCGAGGCGGACAACCTGATGCCGCACGATCTGATCAATTCCAAGCCGATCTCGGCCGCCATCCGTGAGTTCTTCGGTTCCTCGCAGCTGTCGCAGTTCATGGACCAGACCAACCCGCTGTCGGAAATCACGCACAAGCGTCGTGTTTCCGCTCTGGGCCCGGGCGGTCTGACCCGCGAACGCGCAGGCTTCGAAGTGCGCGACGTGCACCCGACCCACTATGGCCGCGTGTGCCCGATCGAAACGCCGGAAGGCCCGAACATCGGTCTGATCAACTCGCTGGCGCTGTATGCCCGCCTGAACGAATACGGCTTCCTGGAAACCCCGTATCGCAAGGTTGAAGGCAGCAACGTCACCAACCAGATCGACTACCTGTCGGCCATCGAAGAAGGCCGCTACGTGATCGCTCAGGCGAACGCGACCATCGACAAGGAAGGCAAGCTGTCCGATGAACTGGTCTCGGCGCGTGAAGCCGGCGAAACCATCCTGGTCTCGCCCGAGCGCGTGCAGTACATGGACGTGGCCCCGGGCCAGGTGGTGTCGGTCGCGGCCTCGCTGATTCCGTTCCTGGAGCACGATGACGCGAACCGCGCGTTGATGGGCGCCAACATGCAGCGCCAGGCCGTGCCTTGCCTGCGTCCGGAAAAGCCGCTGGTCGGCACCGGCATCGAGCGCACCGTGGCGGTTGACTCGGGTACCACCGTGCAGGCGCTGCGCGGCGGCGTGGTCGATTACGTCGACGCCGGCCGTGTGGTGATCCGCGTGAACGACGACGAGGCGCAAGCCGGCGAAGTCGGCGTGGACATCTACAACCTGATCAAGTACACCCGTTCCAACCAGAACACCAACATCAACCAGCGTCCGATCGTGAAGGTCGGCGACCGCGTGGCCAAGCACGACGTGATTGCCGACGGCGCATCGACCGACCTGGGCGAACTGGCGCTGGGCCAGAACATGCTGGTGGCGTTCATGCCGTGGAACGGCTACAACTTCGAAGACTCGATCCTGATCTCCGAGAAGGTCGTGGCCGACGACCGCTACACCTCGATCCACATCGAGGAACTGTCGGTGGTCGCACGCGACACCAAGCTGGGCGCGGAAGAAATCACCCGCGACATCTCGAACCTGGCCGAAAACCAACTGGCCCGCCTGGACGAGTCGGGCATCGTGTACATCGGCGCCGAAGTCGAGGCCGGCGACACGCTGGTCGGTAAGGTCACCCCGAAGGGCGAGACCCAACTGACTCCGGAAGAGAAGCTGCTGCGCGCGATCTTCGGCGAGAAGGCCTCGGACGTGAAGGACACCTCGCTGCGCGTGCCCTCGGGCATGGTCGGCACCGTCATCGACGTGCAGGTATTCACCCGCGAAGGCATCCAGCGCGACAAGCGCGCCCAGCAGATCATCGACGATGAACTGAAGCGCTATCGCCTGGACCTGAACGACCAGCTGCGTATCGTGGAAGGCGACGCCTTCCAGCGTCTGGAACGCCTGCTGATCGGCAAGGTCGCCAACGGCGGCCCGAAGAAGCTGGTCAAGGGCACCAAGCTGGACAAGGCTTACCTGGACGATCTGGACAAGTACCACTGGTTCGACATCCGTCCGGCCGACGACGACATGGCCAACGCCCTGGAAGCGATCAAGGAATCGATCGCCGAGAAGCGTCACCAGTTCGACCTGGCCTTCGAAGAGAAGCGCAAGAAGCTGACCCAGGGCGACGAACTGCCGCCTGGCGTGCAGAAGATGGTCAAGGTCTACCTGGCCGTGAAGCGTCGCCTGCAACCTGGCGACAAGATGGCGGGCCGTCACGGTAACAAGGGTGTGGTGTCGCGCATCCTGCCGATCGAAGACATGCCGCACATGGCCGACGGTACGCCGGCCGACATCGTGCTGAACCCGCTGGGCGTTCCGTCGCGTATGAACGTCGGCCAGGTGCTGGAAGTTCACCTGGGCTGGGCAGCCAAGGGTCTGGGCCTGCGCCTGGGCGAGATGGTGCAGGCGCAAGCCAAGGTCGCCGAACTGCGCAAGTTCCTGACCACCATCTACAACGAGTCCGGCAAGCAGGAAGAGATCGAGAAGTTCACCGATGAAGAAATCGTGGAACTGGTCGCCAACCTGAAGAAGGGTGTGCCGTTCGCCACGCCGGTGTTCGACGGCGCGCACGAGAGCGAAACCCGCCGCATGCTGGATCTGGCCTACCCGGATCCGATCGCCAAGCAGCTGGGCATGACCCCCTCGAAGAACCAGGTCACGATGTACGACGGCCGTACCGGCGAAGCTTTCGAGCGCACCGTTACCGTCGGCTACATGCACTACCTGAAGCTGCACCACCTGGTCGATGACAAGATGCACGCACGCTCCACCGGCCCGTACTCGCTGGTGACCCAGCAGCCGCTGGGCGGCAAGGCGCAGTTCGGCGGCCAGCGTTTCGGCGAAATGGAAGTGTGGGCGCTGGAAGCCTATGGCGCCTCCTACGTCCTGCAGGAAATGCTGACCGTGAAGTCCGACGACGTGAACGGCCGTACCAAGGTTTACGAGAACCTGGTCAAGGGCGATCACGTGATCGACGCCGGCATGCCGGAATCCTTCAACGTGCTGGTGAAGGAAATCCGCTCGCTGGGTATCGACATCGACCTGGAACGCGAATGATGTAACAGGGGATGCATGGCGCCACGCCGTGCATCCCCGTCGGTGCTGCACGCGGCCGACGAACACAAGAATTCAAGAAGTCACAGCAGTAGAGTCACCAGCAAACCGCCGATGGCAAGGCGTGCCGACGCAGGCAGTACGAAGGTGCGGCAAGGAGGCGCAACGCTGCCAGCGGTGGTTTGCTGGTGACTCGTTAGGCCGGGGAGGTCTGTCCCGGTATCGAGCGGAACCAGAAGACGAGATGTTTTCAGGCTCTCCCGCCGGTGCGAACAGGGTTCAGCAGGGTGAACCGGCCACACGTAAATTTAGTTTTTTCACGCCAACCTGGAGTGATACATGAAAGCACTGCTCGATCTATTCAAGCAAGTCCAGCAAAACGAACAATTCGACGCGATCAAGATCGGTCTGGCCTCGCCGGACAAGATCCGTTCGTGGTCCTTCGGCGAAGTCAAGAAGCCGGAAACCATCAACTACCGTACCTTCAAGCCCGAGCGCGATGGCCTGTTCTGCGCCAAGATCTTCGGCCCCATCAAGGACTACGAGTGCCTGTGCGGCAAATACAAGCGCCTGAAGCATCGCGGCGTGATCTGCGAGAAGTGCGGCGTTGAAGTCACGCTGGCCAAGGTGCGCCGCGAGCGCATGGGTCACATCGAGCTGGCCTCGCCGACCGCCCACATCTGGTTCCTGAAGTCGCTGCCGTCCCGCCTGGGCATGGTGCTGGACATGACCCTGCGCGACATCGAGCGCGTGCTGTACTTCGAAGCCTACGTTGTGACCGATCCGGGCATGACCCCGCTGAAGAAGTGCCAGATCATGTCGGAAGACGACTACGCCGCCAAGTACGAAGAGTACGGCGATGACTTCGTCGCGTTCATGGGCGCCGAAGGCATCCGCGAACTGCTGCGCTCGATCGACATCGATCGCGACGCGGAAACCCTGCGCCAGGAACTGAAGGACTCCAAGTCCGAAGCCAAGATCAAGAAGTACGCCAAGCGCCTGAAGGTGCTGGAGGCGTTCCAGCGCTCGGGCATCAAGCCCGACTGGATGATCATGGAAGTGCTGCCGGTGCTGCCGCCGGAACTGCGTCCGCTGGTGCCGCTGGACGGCGGCCGCTTTGCGACCTCCGATCTGAACGACCTGTATCGCCGCGTCATCAACCGTAACAACCGCCTGAAGCGCCTGATGGAACTGCGCGCGCCTGAAATCATCACGCGCAACGAAAAGCGCATGTTGCAGGAAGCGGTTGACTCGCTGCTGGACAACGGCCGTCGCGGCAAGGCGATGACCGGCGCCAACAAGCGTCCGCTGAAGTCGCTGGCCGAAATGATCAAGGGCAAGGGCGGTCGTTTCCGTCAAAACCTGCTGGGCAAGCGCGTGGACTACTCGGGCCGCTCGGTCATCGTGGTGGGTCCGCAGCTGAAGCTGCACCAGTGCGGTCTGCCCAAGCTGATGGCGTTGGAACTGTTCAAGCCCTTCATCTTCAACAAGCTGGAACTGATGGGTCTTTCGACCACCATCAAGGCCGCGAAGAAGCTGGTGGAAGCGCAAGAGCCGGTGGTCTGGGACATCCTGGAAGAAGTCATCCGCGAACACCCGGTCATGCTGAACCGCGCGCCGACTCTGCACCGTCTGGGCATCCAGGCGTTCGAGCCGGTCCTGATCGAAGGCAAGGCGATCCAGCTGCACCCGCTGGTTTGCGCGGCGTTCAACGCCGACTTCGACGGCGACCAGATGGCGGTTCACGTGCCCCTGTCGATCGAAGCGCAGATGGAAGCCCGTACGCTGATGCTGGCCTCCAACAACATCCTGTTCCCGTCCAACGGCGAACCGTCGATCGTGCCGTCGCAGGATATCGTGCTGGGTCTGTACTACGCGACCCGCGAAGCGATCAACGGCAAGAACGAAGGCATGCTGTTCCCGGACGTGTCGGAAGTCATCCGCGCGTACGACAACAAGGAAGTGGAACTGGCGACCCGCATCACCGTGCGTATCGTTGAAAATCCGAAGGATCCGGTCACCGGTGAATTCGTGCGTACCGTCAAGCGCTACGAGACCACCGTCGGTCGCGCGATCCTGTCCGAGATCCTGCCCAAGGGCCTGCCGTTCTCGGTGCTGAACCGCGCCCTGAAGAAGAAGGAAATCTCGAAGCTGATCAACACTTCGTTCCGCAAGTGCGGCCTGCGCGCCACCGTCGTGTTTGCCGACCAGTTGATGCAGTCGGGCTTCCGCCTGGCGACCCGCGCCGGTATCTCGATCTGCGTGGACGACATGCTGGTGCCGCCGCAAAAGGCGACCCTGATCGCCGCGGCCGAATCGGAAGTGAAGCAGATCGAACAGCAATATGCCTCCGGTCTGGTGACCGCCGGCGAGCGCTACAACAAGGTGGTGGACATCTGGGGCAAGGCCGGCGACGAAGTCGGCAAGGCCATGATGGACCAGCTGAAGGTGGAAGACGTCGTCACCCGCGAAGGCAAGAAGACCACGCAGGAATCGTTCAACGCGATTTATATGATGGCCGACTCCGGCGCCCGTGGTTCGGCAGCCCAGATCCGCCAGCTGGCCGGTATGCGTGGCCTGATGGCCAAGCCTGACGGCTCCATCATCGAAACGCCGATTACCGCGAACTTCCGCGAAGGTCTGAACGTGTTGCAGTACTTCATCTCGACGCACGGCGCCCGTAAGGGTCTGGCCGACACCGCGCTGAAGACCGCGAACTCGGGCTACCTGACCCGCCGTCTGGTGGACGTGACCCAGGATCTGGTCGTGATCGAAGACGATTGCGGCACTTCCAACGGCGCGGCCATGAAGGCGCTGGTTGAAGGCGGTGAAGTCATCGAAGCGCTGCGCGACCGTATCCTCGGCCGCGTCGCCGCGACCGACATCGTCAATCCGGAAGACCAGGCGACCCTGTACGAAGCCGGTACCCTGATGGATGAAGACAAGGTCGAAGAGATCGAACGTCTGGGCATCGACGAAGTGAAGGTCCGCACGCCGCTGACCTGCGACACCCGCTACGGCCTGTGCGCCAAGTGCTACGGCCGCGACCTGGGCCGCGGCCTGCTGGTGAACTCCGGCGAAGCGGTCGGCGTGATCGCCGCGCAGTCGATCGGTGAACCGGGCACCCAGCTGACCATGCGTACCTTCCACATCGGTGGTGCGGCATCGCGTGCGGCAGTGGCATCCTCGGTGGAAGCCAAGTCGAACGGCACGGTGCGCTTCACCGCGACCATGCGTTACGTGACCAACGGCAAGAGCGAGCAGATCGTCATTTCGCGTTCCGGCGAAGTGCTGATCACCGACGATCTGGGCCGTGAGCGCGAACGTCACAAAGTGCCGTACGGCGCGACGCTGATCGTCAAGGATGGCATGACCATCAAGGCCGGCACCGCGCTGGCGACCTGGGATCCGCTGACCCGTCCGATCATCACCGAGTACACCGGTACCGTGAAGTTCGAAAACGTGGAAGAAGGCTCCACCGTGGCCAAGCAGATCGACGAAGTGACCGGTCTGTCCACCCTGGTGGTCATCGACGCCAAGCGTCGCGGTCCGTCGTCCAAGGTGCTGCGTCCGCAGGTCAAGCTGCTGAACGAGCAGGGCGAAGAAGTGAAGATCGCCGGCACCGAACACTCGGTGACCATCGGCTTCCAGGTCGGCGCGCTGATCACCGTCAAGGACGGTCAGCAGGTGCACGTCGGTGAAGTGCTGGCGCGTATCCCGACCGAATCGCAGAAGACCCGTGACATTACCGGTGGTCTGCCGCGCGTGGCCGAACTGTTCGAAGCACGTTCGCCGAAGGACGCGGGCATGCTGGCGGAAGTCACCGGTACGGTTGCCTTCGGTAAGGAAACCAAGGGCAAGCAGCGCCTGGAAATCACCGACATGGAAGGCACCAAGCACGAGTTCCTGATCACAAAGGACAAGCAAGTGCTGGTGCACGACGGCCAGGTGGTGAACAAGGGCGAAATGATCGTGGACGGCCCGGCCGATCCGCAAGACATCCTGCGCCTGTTGGGTATCGAAGCGCTGGCCCGCTACATCGTCGATGAAGTGCAGGACGTGTACCGTCTGCAAGGCGTGAAGATCAACGACAAGCACATCGAAGTGATCGTGCGTCAGATGCTGCGCCGCGTGCAAGTGGTGGAGCCGGGCGACACCAACTACATCACCGGTGAGCAGGTCGAGCGTTCGGAACTGCTGGACGAGAACGATCGCGTGACCGCCGAAGGCAAGCTGCCGGCGACCTACGAGAACGTCCTGCTGGGTATTACCAAGGCATCGCTGTCCACCGACTCCTTCATCTCGGCGGCATCGTTCCAGGAAACCACCCGCGTGCTGACCGAAGCGGCGATCATGGGCAAGAAGGACGGCCTGCGCGGCCTGAAGGAAAACGTGATCGTCGGCCGCTTGATCCCGGCCGGTACCGGTCTCGTGTTCCACCGCGCACGCAAGGAAAAGGATGCATGGGAAGCCGAAGAGCGCGCAGCGCTGCTCGAAGCCGAACGTGCCTCCCGCGCCGATCTGCCGGGCGAGGAAATCTCCTCGACCGAAGCGATCGGCGGCGGCAGCGAAGGCGAAGCTTAAGCTGTTGTCCGGGGCGGCCGCAGGATGGCCGTCTTGCTATGAGCGTCATGCAACACGAAACGGCGCCGGAAGAGATTCCGGCGCCGTTTTTTATTCCGTTCGCGCGTGGCGAGGCAAGGTATCCCTGTAATGACCCACTAAAAACCTGCTCAGTAGATAATCCTAAAAGGAAATCAAAATGAGCAAGGTCATGGAAGAAGAATTCAAGCGTTGGACAGCCAAGCGCAAAGCGGCGCTGGTGATGGAAATCAT
>WNDX01000132.1 GCA_009914615.1 Herbaspirillum frisingense | reverse complement strand
TTCTCGTAGTGTCATGATGTCAACAGCTTTCCAGGGCATGATGGTCCATCCTTTGGGCTTCGTTTCGAACCCCAAAAGTGTTACCTATGTCCCGGAACATCTGTTACCTATGTCACCGGTCTATACAGCGGGCCAAAGAAAGTGAGCGGCTGCCGGGCCGCTCCCGGCGCTCACCTGCGACCGGAGAAAGATAAGAATAAAGCCAGCGCGCAGAAAAGCAGCAAGACCAAACTACCCAATAACAACCACCGAACCAACACCGGCTCCGATACACCACCAAAGTGGACACCCAACTCGAACGGTGTTCAATGAGAACACGACGGACGACGCCAGATATCGGCCTGCGCCGAGACGACGGAGATGATGCAAAGGTAACGTCGCGATATCGCCGAGCGATGATCGAAGTGCCTAAGCTTGGTTCAAGGACGACGACTGGGCGACAATCACCCCACATCACTGCAGCATAAACGTCTCATACTCCAACAACTCCAACTTCCGAGACAACATCACACACCCCGCCAACACCACCAAAAACACCGCCAACGCAAACCCGAACCCATAAAACGTCGGCCCCAAGTGAATCGACATCCAGGTAAATGTAATATTCAGCACCACAAACGCCCCGCACAAGCACAACACGATCCTGCGCTTATCCAGATAGAAAAACACATTCAGAATCCCCAGCAACACCACCTGCAGGCTGGCCGCAATCACATCGATATACAGCAGCGGCAGGTACAAGGTGGAAATCCCCAGCCACTTCAAGATAGCCTCCCCCGCCACGATCAACAGCAAGGTCGCGATCGCCTGGATCTTGATGATCTCGAACAGGCCGAGCCGCACCGTTTCCACCATGCCGTTGCGATGCTTCTCGATGGTCTCCAGCGAAGCCCCGCCGCGTACCGCTTCATAGAAGGCGTCGTAGTCCTCGACGAAATCGGTTTCCATGCGCAGCAGGAAGATCGCCATCCCCGGGATGATGGAGAGATAAGCCAGGAACACCGGCAAGTCATAGATCACCGATGCCCGCAGCGGCCCGATGATGGCCTGGCTGGTCTCGGGCGTGTACCAGAACATCGCCTTGTCGATCCAGATCGCGGTGTTGTACAGAAAACCGATCGCCATCAGCGAGGGATACAACTTCTTCTTGTCGTAAAACTCGAACGAGATGAAACGGTTGGAGCCAAAATTGCGCAGGATCAGCGCCATCATCGCCATCAGCAGCACCGCCTGCCCGATCACGAAACCGCCCATCAGACCTTCCAGACCCAGACGGCGCAAGGCCAGCGCCGCCGCCACCGTGATGGCATAGCCCAGTGCGTAGATCCAGAAGATCGCCCGGTACTGTTTCATGCCGGAGAGGAAGATGGTGGCGATCCAGATATTGCACATGATGACGAAGGCCGCCAGCAGCAGCAGCCGGTACAGCGCCGTCTGCTGCGGGAACAGGAACACCACCGCCAGCAGCGCCAGCGCGCCGCCGATCACGGTCACGGTGAGCGACACCACATGGAAATTGGGCAGGATGGCGTCGTTGTCCTTCTCGAACAGGCGGTCGGCCGAGAAGCGCGTCAGCGCCAGTTGGAAGATGCCGGTGAAGATCAGCGAGAGAGAGATCACATAGGTGATGCTCACCTGGAACTGCACGATCACCGCCTTGGGCATCACCACCGCGTAGCTCAGCAGGCCGATCACCAGGATGCCGACGATGGACATGATCCACGGCCCCGAGCTGATCAGCGCCGCATAGGAATACGCCTGCATCAGCGACAGCAGGCTGTCGCGCTTCAATATCTTGCGGAGTTCGAATCCGATACCGGCCATCTTCTTCCTTTCAGTGCTTCACCGGGCAGCGCAAGGCCGTGCCGCCAGCCGGCTCCGCGCCGCCTCGCGCCAGCGCGCTCTGGTACAAGCCGCGGTAGGCGCCGAACATCATGTCTTGCGTGTAGTAGCGCTCCACCCGCGCGATGCCGGCGGCCTGCGCCGCGTGCCAGCGTTCGGGATCGGCCAGCAGCTTCACCGCGGCGTTGGCCAGCGCCTGCGGCTCGGCGATGCCGACCACGTCGCCGGCGGCGCCCAGCGCCTTGTCTTCGTCCGACAGGCCGAAGATCAGTTGGCGGCAGGAACCGACATCAGTGGCCACCGCCGGCACGCCGGCGGCGAAGCCTTCCAGCAGCACCAGCGGCAAGGCCTCGCTGATGCTGGAGAGCACCACCAGGCCCAGCTTGGGCATGAGTTCATCGATCTTCTGGAAGCCGAGGAACTTGACCTTGTCGGTCAGGCCCAGGCCATCGGCGATGGCGTGGCATTCCTCGGCATAGGCCTTGTCTTCGTCCTCGGGGCCGGCGATCCAGGCCTCGGCTTCGGGATACTGGTTGACCACCGTGCGCATGGCGCGGATGAAGGTCTTGACGTCCTTGATCGGCACCACCCGGCCCAGCAGGCACAGCAGGCACAGCACCGGCGGGATCTTTTCCGGGCGCTGCGCGCGCAGCTTGGACAGGCGCGGCAGGTCGATGCCGTTGGGGATGTTCATGGTGCGCTCGGCCGGCGCGCCGTCGGTGACCTGGCGCAGGCGGTTGGTCTCGTAGAGCGCCACGATGTTGTTGGAGGCTTGATAGCAGAGCCGGCCCAGCGCTTCGAAGAAGCGTATCCACAGGTCGCGGAAGTAAGGGATCTGCGAGGCGTCCTTCTCGAACACGTTGCGGTTGTCGCGGATCCACTCGCTCTGGAACAGATCGATCTTGCGTTCCTTGGTGTAGATGCCGTGCTCGGAGAGGATCAGCGGACGCCCGGTCTGCATCTTCATCAGGCTGCCGAGGAAGCCGGCGTAGCCGGTGGAAATCGTGTGATAGCACTTGGCCGGGATCATGTTGCGCGCCACGCGCGCCAGGGTCCAGATCGGCAGATGCATGATGCGCACCGTCCAGAAGTAATCGACGAAGGATGGATCGGTGCAGAAGGTGCGATATTGGTCGGCCAGGTAATCCCAGGCCTTCTTGCTGAACAGGAAGGCGTCCTGATCCAGCTTGCCGCCGTCGGCCATCAGCGGCGTCAGTTCTCCCAGCAGCGCCGCCAGCTCTTCGTGCGAGGCTTCGCCGGCGCGGCCGTAGCTGCGGAACTTGGCGTGCAGCTCGTCCATGCGCTCGAAGGCCTTGGCGTCGCCGCGCGAACGCACCACGTTGGGTGCCGCCAGGTGTTCATGAATATAGTGCCGTTCCAGGTGCACGACGTTGTCGGGCAATGGGTATTTGGGCGCGCCGTAATCCTGCTGGCGGCTGCCGATGAAACACAGGCCGAAGCGGATTTCCGGGAAGCCGCGGATGATCTGGTTAACCCAGCTCGACACGCCGCCGCTGACATACGGGAAGGTACCTTCCAGCAGCAGCATGACATCGCAATCGGCGGCGCGGCGCTCGTAGGGATCGGCCTGGGTGTTGGCGGGTGTTGCCTGGTTCATGCGGGTCCTCGTTGCGATGCGTCCGGACGGCCGGCGATGGTGCGGCGGCCGTGGCGCCAGAAGCGGTGCAGTTGCGGATTGGCGGAAACGCTGGGGTTATAGGCCATCTCGATGAACAGCTTGCGCACCTGTTCGTAGTCGCGTTCCAGATAGCTCAGCTCGGCCAGGTAAGGCAGCAGGCGCACGCGCGAGAAACCGTGCTCATAAGCGTTCTGCAAAGCCTCGGCGGTGCCGGGAATATTGCCGGTCATCAGCTCCAGGCGCACCAGCATGAACCACAGGCCGGGCTGCTGCTTGTTGATCGCCAGCGCCGCCTTGGCGTGTTCGCGCATCTGCGCGCAGGAATAATTCAGCAGGTCACCCTGCACCAGGTTCTGGTAGATCAGTTCCTGGTACAACTCGGCCACCTGCTGATGCATCATGGCCAGCGTCTCGGGATCGGTGACGCTGCCCAGGTGGGTGCGGATATCGACGATGCGCTGGGTGATCTTCTTTTCCTTCCCATCCAGGATGCCGTAGGCCAGCAGCCGCACGTCGTCGGCCGGGTCGGCCAGCAGGTTGCGCAGCGAGTCGCCGCTGGCGCGGGTAGGCGTGCTCTGGATCGCCACCAGGGCGTTGAGGCGCTTGTCCACCGGCGTGCCGATATTGCTCAGTTGGGCGCGCACGCGGTTGCCGGAAAAGCCGCTGCCCTCGCGCCGGCGCACGGTCACGAATTCGGGCGATTCGGTGACGTCGAAATGGTCTTCGGCCTCATCCTTGGGCCACAGCACGCCGATGGCCAGCGCCGTCACGGCGCACACGATGCCGGCGACCGGGATGAAGAAGTTGAAGAAGAACAGATAGGCCAGCAGCCACACGCGCGGCTGGCGATAGCGCGGCGGCACCACCAGCGCGCTGGATGCCACATGCAGCGCCAGATAGCCGCCGATGACGGCCAAGCCGACGCCGCCCTGCAACAGCAGCGCCAGCGAGGCGACCTCGAAACTGATGCCGGCAATGGAAAATTTATACAGCACAGCGTTCCACCAGGTTGGGCAAGAGGCGCGCGGGATCTTCCACTCCGATCGCGGCGGTATGCGCCTCGGCATAGTTGGACAGGAACTTGTTGCCGAACTGCGCATGCGACACGGTTTCCACCCGCATCAGATAACCGTCCACGGCGGCGGCGCCGGCCAGCGGCAGCAGCGTCATCAGCACGTTGCGGTTGCCCGACTTGTAGGTCCACGCCACGTCGGCGGCGCGCTTGAGGCGGCGGATCTGGTCGAACATGTCGCGCGACAGGTCGTCGTCGCCGAACACCAGCGCCACCAGCGACGAATCGATGCCGGTGCTGCGCTTGAGGTGATGCAGGCGCACCAGATCGACCGCCAGTTCCGGTGGGCAGGTCGGTAGCTGCTGCAGGATCGCGCGCGAGGTGGCGCCGACTTCGATGCCGTCGGCGTAGTAATCGATCAGCACCGACATCAGCTGCAGCGTGTCTTCATTGAGCGCCACGAAGGGCAGCTTTTCCACCAGCAGTAGGCCAAACAGCTTGCCGTCGAAATTGAGCAGGGGCGCGCAGATCAGGTAACGGCTCTGGTTGCGCAGCGCCTGGTTGAGGCTTTCGGTCTGCACATGGCCCAGCTTGCGCTGCGCCAGACAATACTTCACCAACGGATCGGCGGCGGCGAATTCGTCCATCTTGCCGACACTGGCCAGCGGCTGCGCCGCCACATGGCCGGCGGCGTCACAGGCATGCACTGCGGCGGCTTCAACCTGGCAGCTCTGCACCAGTATCTGCAGGAAGGCATCCGCCGCTGGCAGCTTGGAGGGGTCCAGCATGGTCTGGCTGAGCGTCAGCGAACGCATGCGATCCAGCGATTCGCGCAGGGTCAGCGGCTTGGACAGCAGATCCTGCTCCAGCCGCTCATGCGAGAGGCGCAGCAGGAAGTGGTTCTTGGTGAGCATCGTGAGACGCTCGTCGAGATAGGCATTGATGGCGCGCAAGCGCCGGCTGCGCGCATTCCAGACTTCGGCGAACTGGCCGCACAGCAGCGTCAGGATCAGGCCGCCCAGGAAATAGGGCTGCGGAAACGCCTCGGCCGCCGACACCACGGCCTGCCCCGCGTCGGCATTCTGCTGATGCGAGATCACATACCAGCCGACCAGCATGGTGGCCACCGCCACCACGCCCAGCGCGCTGCCGTAACGCATCGCCAGGATCGCCGGCACCAGCCAGATCCAGGGGAATTGCGCCTGGATGCCGAACGGATCGTCCGGTGCGATCCAGCGCGACAACGCCATCGCGGCCACCACGAACAGCACGGTCTCGACGATGCGCAAGGCGGCCTTGCGCGGCGAACCGCTGTCGGTGTCGAAATGGGTGAACACGCGCGACCAGAAGTTCAGGCGGCGCCTGGTCTTGGCAACCAGCGGCTTGGCGTTGCCCGCCAGCCGGCGCGGCGGTTCGCCCGCTGCGCCCGGCGCGGCCGGCTTAGGTTCGATGTCGCTCACGATGCCATCCTTGTCTGCGCCATCAAGGTGTGTTGTCGGAGGCGGACGACGGCGCCAGTTGGGCATCCTGCGGCGCGCCCGGCGACGAGCGCGCCAGCGAGGTCAGTGGCGCCAGCAGCGTGCGCGACAGTTTCTGCGCGACGGCCGACAGGGCTTCGCGACTCCAGCCGCTCTTGCCGCCGGCGGCCGCCCACACGATCTTGCCCGTGGAGACTTCGACCAGTTGCAGCGTCAGGCCCACGGCAGGTTCGCCATCGATGCCGACCTTGTAACGCCATTCATCGACGGTGCCGCTCAGGGCATAGGCGAGATTTTCGGAACGCGCCCATTCCAGCGCGGCGTCCATCTGCTTGCGGTCCATCGGCTCGAACAGGGTTTCATTGTTCAGCGACGCCGGGTAGCGACGCAGGTCGGCAATGCCGTTGGCGCGCAGGATGGTCTCCGAAATCGCCTCGGCGCGCAGACCGGCCTGCGGCGTCTCGGTATGGTTGGCGAAGGGCAGCAAGCCCCAGCGTGCATCCGCCGGCAGCGTCGGCGCAGGGCCGATGTCGGTGGTGGAGCACGCTGCCAGGCCGATGGCCAGGAGCGCGGCCGCGGCCAGGCGCAGCAGGCGGGAGATGGAGTGGTTTTTCATGAGGATCACCGTTGGTTAGCGATGGGTTGGAACGAATTGCCTGTGAACAAAATAAGAGCTGCCTGCGACGGCATGGCGGCCGGTGCGGATGTGGGCGGTCGTGCTTGCATGGGTATCCTCCTCTCGGTTCGCCATCGTCAGTACAGCCACTTGTAGAGCACGCTCAACTCGAAGCCGCGCTGCGGCGTGTTGGGCGTGGCACTGGTGCTTTGCACCGCGACCGACAGCACGTCCTGGCCCGCCACGCTGCCGGCGGCGCCGGCGCGCAGGTTGCGGCCCCAGCCGATGTCCGAGGTGCGCGTCATGCCGACTTCGGCGAAAGGACGCCAGGCTCGGGTGTAATTGCTTTCGACCACGGTGCCGGCGCCCAGGCTGACGCCCCATACGCGCGAATCCAGCGGCATGTAGCGGAACGCGGTCGGGTCGTTGCCGGCCGGAACCAGGCGCGCGATCTGGTCGTCGCTGGCGCCGTAGTCGCTGAACCTGGCGTCGTTGACGTAGGCGCGCAAGGTCAGGTTCGGATACTCGACGCGGAAATGCGTGCCGGCTTCCAGATTGACCGTGCGGCCGCTGCCCAGCGAGGTGCCGGCCTGCGTGTAATAGCGCTGGAAGCCGCCGCCCATGCGCACGTATTCGGTGCGGCTCAGTTGCACGTTCAGGTTCAGTTCGCCGCCGGTGCGCTTGGAGCCGACGCGCATGAGCGCCGATTCGGTGGACATCAGGTTCATCCCGCCGTTGCCCGACAGCGTCAGCTTGGGCGTGAGTTGCTTGGAGAACTCCAGGCGCAGGCCGTTGAAGGAGGCCATGGCATCGCGGTGCTGCAGGGCCATGCTGACGAAACCGTCTTCGATGCGCCGGCGCAGGGACAGCTCGAACAGGCGGTCCACCGAGGGCACGCCATCCAGCAGCGTGGTGTCGTCGATGCTCTGGTGGCGCTCGGTGTAGCCGAAGTTGAGCCGCGTGCCCGGCGTGAGCGCGAAGCCGGTGGCCAGGTCGAAGCGCTTGGTGGCCAGCGGGAATTCGCGGCTGGAGGTATAGCCGGTGGCGAATTTGGCCGGCTCGTCGGTCACCAGGTTGGTCAGGCGCGCATGCAACTCATCGTCGGCCGGCAGGCGTTCCAGCTGGTCGAACGCCAGGGTCTGGGCCAGCGGGATGCGGCCGGCCACGCGCGCGGCTTCCACGCGGTCGTACATCGGCAGCCAGTCGGCCAGGTTGTCCAGCATGGCATTCAAGCCCTGGCGATCATCGGCCGCCAGCGCCAGGGCCAGCTCGCCCCACAGCGGCTTGTCCAGTTCACGGGCGAAGCGGGTCGCCAGCCAGGCGCGCGCCAGATCGGACTCACCCTGGTTCATCGCATAGGCCAGGGCCAGTTCGCGCACGCTGGAAGACAAGCGCGCATCGTCGCGCGGACGCTGGCCGGAGTCGGCGGTGCGCGCAAAGAGCGCGTCCGGCCCCTTGTCCAGCCGGACGGCGATGCCTTCGCGTTCGCCGCGCTCGTCGGCGTCGCGGCGCGCCGCGGCCTCCATCTCCTTCAGCAGCGCCTGGCCATCGGCCGGCGGCAGGTTCTTGTCCGGCGCCTGCGTGAGCTTGGCGGCGTCGCTCTTGAGCAGCGCCTGCATCACGCGCAGGCCGGCGTCGGATTGCATGAACAGCGGCGCCAGCGCGGCCAGGCGGTCGCGCCATTCGCGCAACTGGGTGGGCGGGATGTTGCGCAGCACCTGGGGGTCGCGCAATTCGAACCAGGCGCGACGACGGATGCGCCAGGCCAAGTCGGGCTGGACGGTGGCATCCAGCGCCTCGGCGTAACTCATCAGCCACAGATAATCGTTATGCGGGAAGCCGGACTTGCGGAACCAGTGCAGCGCCACGTCCTGACGGTTCAGCGACATGTTGGCGGCGGCGAACGGCCCCCACAATTGCGACAGACTTTCGGCCTCGCCCGACCATAGCGTGAGCGCGCGTTTCAACAGTTCGGTATCGCGGCCGGCGATCAGGATCCAGATCAGTTCGGCGCGCACTTCGGCCGAACGCGGACGCAAGGCCAGCGCCATCGCCATGTCGGCACGCGCGCCCGGCAGGTCGCGCCGCAATTGCTTGACGGTGGCGCGCACGGTCAGGTAGGGCACGTTCTTTTCCAGCGCCGCGTTCTGCTGCGGCGTGATGCTGTCGATGAAGGCCTGGGCGCCGTCGAGATCGTTGATGCGCTGGCGATAAGTCAGCGCCTGCACCGCGAAATTGGGCACGCCGGTGCGGCGGAAGCCGAACTCGGCCAGCTCGGCGGCGGCGCGCGGCTGTTCTTCCTGGATCACGCCCATCATGTTGCTGATGTCGCCCTCGTCGGCCTTGTTGGAAGCCAGCAGCTTGTCGTAACCGAAGCGCGCCTCTTTCTCGTGTTCGAGGAAGCGCGCCACCTCGGCATAGGCGCGCCAGAAATCGGTGTTGCCCGCCGGAGCGGCGCTGGCGGCATCGTTGAGGATGTCCATCGCCTGTTCGATGTGGCCGTTCAGATAAAGCTGGTTGGCCGCCAGCAGCGCGTTGCCGGCGGTGGCGCCGAACTCCCGGCGCTGCTGCCCCAGCAGTGTCAGCGCATCGGCATCGCGGCCCATGCGCAGATACAGCCTGGCCAGCGCATCCATCTCGGCATTACGCTCGGTGGCGACCGCCTGGCCACGGCCGGCGCTCTTGCGCAGGCTGGCTTCCAGCAGCGTAGCGGCGCGGTCGGCCTGGCCGATGTTTTCATACTGGGCGACCAGTTGGTTGAGCCATTTGGGATTGCCCGGCTCGACCTGCATCTTGTGCTGCAACGCCTCGACCAGGATCTCCTGTTCGAAGGTGCCTTCGGCGATGCGCAACACGTTGTCCCAGGCGGCCTCATCGTTGGACAGGCGGGCATAGGCCAGCCACTGCGGCGTGGCCTGCTCGGGCACGCCGCTCCATTCGCTGACCTCGGCCAGGCGCTTGCGCCAGGCCGCGCTGTCGGGGCGCTGGCGCACCGCCGATTGCGCCAGCAGGCGCGCATCCAGCAGATTGCGGTTGCCCAGGAAGACGTTGTAGGCCAGCGTATAGATCTCGTCGTCGAAGGGCAGCCGGGCGATGTCGCGGCTGGCCGCCATCTCGGCGGCGGAGGGCTGGCTGAGGTCGCCGGCTGGACGCGCCTCGGGCGTGCCGGCGGTGCGCTGGATGCGGCCTTCGCGCAGCGCGTCGCGCATGCGCAGGCGCAGTTCGTGCGGCGCATGCAGCAGCGCCTGGGTCAGGCGCAGCGAACGCGTGAAATCGCGCATGCTCTGGAAATGCGCTTGCGCATAAGCGCCCTCCCCGGCGGCGGCCAGCGGCACGCCGCGCAGGCTCATGGACAGTTGCAGCAACTGCTTCACGTAGCGCTGCGCGGCATCGGGACGATTGGCGGCCTGCGCCAGTTTGGTCAGGAACAGCAGGGTCTGCTTGTCGCCGGCCAGCGCGCCGATATTGGCGTCGGCCGCGGCCAGCGCTTCCTGATACAGGCCGCCGGCCTGCAGCGTGCGCAAGGCGGTGAGGAAATGGTCGCGGCGCGTCTCCAGCGAGCCGGCGCTCTTCATCGCCAGCAGGTAGAAGGCGGCGCTGCTGCGGTAGTCGCCCATGCCCAGGCTTTCCTTGCCCAGGCGCACCACATCGGCGTAGGGCATGGCGGCGGTGGACTGGTCGGCCAGCAGGCGCGAAAAGGCGACGCGCGCGGCCTCGGTGTCGCCCAGGGCCAGCGCATCCTGCGACAGCGACAGCCATTGCTGGGCGGTCAGCGGATAGGTCATCAGTTGCTGCAACTGGCCGCGCAGGTCGGCGATCATGCGCGCTCGTTCCGGCGATTTTTCCGGCAGCGCGAAGGCTTCCTGCTGGCGGATGCGGTATTCCAGCCAGGCCGCGTCCAGCCGCGCGGCCGGATCGCTGCCCATCTGCAGCAGCGCCAGATGCTGGCGCGCCTCGGCGAACTGGCCCAGGCCGATCATCTGCTTGACCAGTTCGGAACGCAGCGCGGCGTTATCCGGCTGGGCCTTCAGGAAGACCTTGAGATACTCCACCGTCAACTGGTCGGCGCGGCCGCTGGCGTTGGCCACTTCCAGCCGCTGTTGCAGCGATACCTTGGGATACACCAGGGCGAACACCGTCCCGACCGCCAGCGCGAAGCCGGCGATCGTCCAGGGCGAAAACAGCCTCAGCCGTTCATAAGGTGCATTGAACGAGTACCAGGTGCCTTGTTGTCGCGAGTTTGGCGTTTGAGGAACCGATGTCATATTGGTGTACTGCGGACGTACCTGTGAAATTCCTGGACCATGCCTGGCCGGTGATGCTGGGCGAGCTGCCCTTGGCCAGCGGTGTGCCGTCGGCGGTCGCGCTGCACGAGCGCGCGCCGGTGACGCTGAAGGTGGAGGCGCCGTTGGCGGTCAGCGTGAAACGCAGCTCGGCCTTGTTGCCGTTCACGCTGCGCTGAAAATCGCCGACCTGGCCGCCGGCTTCGAGCAGCATGGGCTGCACCGGCGCGGCGGCAGCGCGCTCTTTCAGGCGTACTTCGCTGCTGGCGGTGATCAGGTAGCGGTCGGTCGGCCCGGGCGCGATGCCGGCCACGCCAGCAGCGGACAGGTCGTAATCGGGCGCGCCATCGGGGATGCGCAGCGTGCGCAGGTGGGCGCCGGTGCGATAGATCAGCGTGCCATCGGCGGCGCGGGCGATGCTGGTGTTCTCGAAATCGATCACCTTGCGGATGTATTGCGACACGTACAGCCGCGTGAAGGGCTGCGCCTGCGCCCAGCGATGGATCTTGTGCAGCGCCGCCACCGAGGCCGGTTTGGTGCCGGCGTAGAAGTGGTAATAGATATCCACCGCCTTGAAGCGGATCGGCTCGCCGGTCAGTTCATAACTTTCGATGGCGCGCTCGAAGCCGTAGAACGGGCCGGTCCAGTTGCCGGTATAGACGTTCTCGTCCTGGTTGGGCGCGAACACCTGGTACCAGCCTTCCTTGCGCACGCCCTGCGAGGCGATGTCGGTCCAGCTCTTGCGGCTGTTGGTGATCATGGTGTCACCGCCGTTCATGTTCAGGTAACCGTCCAGATAAGTCTGGGCGATGGCCTCGGCGGGCGGCACGCAGTTGCCGGTCCACAGGAATATCTCGGCCTTCTTGCCGGGCGGCAGCAGGGTGTTGTTGATGTAATCCATCGACCCCTTGATCTCGCGCTGCAGGTTGAACTTGTAGTGCGGAATCTCCAGCGTGTGCGAGGCGTCGCCATCCATCTGCGTGATGTCGGCCTTGCTGGTGCCGTGCATGGCGTCGGCCCAACTGAACGGGTGCGAGAAGGAATGACTGGCCGGCTCGATATACGGCAGCGTGTACATCTTGCGCGCCAGCGCGGTGGTCTGCGCCGACAGCTTGGGATATACGCCCTGCGGGCTCAGCTCGCCCTCCACCACCGAGACCGTCACCGGGAAGCGATAGCGATCCCAGATCTCGCGCTGCAAAACCTCCACCGCGAACGGCGAACCGGGATATTCAGCCTTGGAGGGGAAACCGTCGCCATCCAGGTGGCTCATCATGATGCGACGACCGCCTTCGGTGGTGACGTCCGGCACCGGGATATCGGACAGGCGCAGCGCGCGCTTCAGGAAGATCATCGGCTGCAGCACCCAGCGCGGCGGGTCCAGCACCGGCAGCGTGGTGGTGGCGAACGGCGCCAGCGCGAAACCGCCCCAGGGCGTGATCGCGGCGGCATCATAGGTGTTGTTGCGGTTGTCCTTCATGCGCAGCAGCGGTTTGGCGTTGGGATCGGTCAGGCGCACGAATTCCAGTTGCGTGCGATCCACGCGCGGCTTGGTCTCGAAACCCATCAGCTCGGGATCGGCTTCGGCCACGCTGAGCTTGTCGGGCGCGGGCGCCGAGAAACTGGTCAGGCCCTGCATGCCGGCGGTGACCTTGGTCATCTGGAAACCGAAGGCATTGAAGATCGCCACCGGCACGCCCTCCTTGATGCGGTCGTTGATCCACGGGCCGAGACGCTGATGGTCGATACCGCTGCGAAACCAGGTGACCACGCCGGCGTAACGTCCCGCCAGCGGTTCGGTGGGCAAGCCCTGGCGGCCGACTTCGCGGAATTCATAACGCAGGCCGAGGTGATTCAACTGGATCCCCAGGAAGCGCTGCGCCTCGCTGGTGTGCAGATCGTCGCCCTCGGCCACGTCCAGCAGCACCAGCACATTGCGCGGCACCAGCTCGACGCTGGAGACGCCGATGGACATCAGCGAGCCGTCGGCCACCCAGGGGATGAAGCCATGCGAAGCGATCTTCTTCGCGGTGTCGCGCGCCAATTGGCGCGCGCCAGGCTGCTTGGGATCGACGTATGATCTTGCCCCTGATTGACGGACACCTATCTAAGCGACATTGGCCAGCTCGTACTGCTCTGGGCTGAGGTAGCCCAGGGTCGAGTGCAGCCGGATCCGATTGTAGTCAACCTCAATGTAGTCAAACACATGAGCCTTGGCCTGC
>WNDX01000131.1 GCA_009914615.1 Herbaspirillum frisingense | reverse complement strand
TGATTTCCATCACCAGCGCCGCTTTGCGCTTGGCTGTCCAACGCTTGAATTCTTCTTCCATGACCTTGCTCATTTTGATTTCCTTTTAGGATTATCTACTGAGCAGGTTTTTAGTGGGTCATTACACAATGCTACTACTTAACCGCCACACTCACCGAATTCTCGTTGAGCCCACCCCCCAATGCCTTGTACAGATCAATGGCATTGTTCAACCGCAACTGCCGCGCCTGGATCAGCGCCTGCTGCGCCGAGAACAGGTCGCGCTGCGCGTCGAGCTGGTCGAGCGAGGAGGCGATGCCGTTCTTGAAGCGCAGGTCGGTCAGTTTCAGGCGTTCCTGCTGGGCGGTCAGGAAGGCTTCCTGGGCCTTGACCTGGTCGTCCAGGCTGCCGCGGGCGACCAGTGCGTCGGCCACTTCGCGGAAGGCGGTCTGGATGGTCTTTTCGTACGTGACCACGGCCTTGTTCTTGCGCACTTCAGCCAGATCCAGGTTGGCGCTGTTGCGGCCGAAGTCGAAGATCGGCAGCGACAGCTGCGGTCCGAAGCTCCAGGCGCCCGAGCCGGATTCGAACAGGCCGCCCAGCGTGCTGCTGGCGCTACCGAAGCTGCCCGTCAGCGAGATGCGCGGGAAGAAGGCCGCGCGCGCCGCGCCGATGTTGGCGTTGGCCGCCAGCAGGCTCTGCTCGGCCGAACGGATGTCCGGACGGTTGGTCAGCAG
Organism: Herbaspirillum frisingense; assembly: GCA_009914615.1. Lineage (GTDB taxonomy): Bacteria > Pseudomonadota > Gammaproteobacteria > Burkholderiales > Burkholderiaceae_D > Herbaspirillum > Herbaspirillum frisingense_B. Next base: position 12,454 of record WNDX01000131.1, on the reverse strand, counting down.
ATCCGAAGGCAGGCCGGCCGGGATGTCGGTGACGATCTTTTCATCCGACAGCAGTTGCGCCGGCGCGAGGTCGCCGACCTTCTTGCCCACCAGCAGCGTCAGGGCGTTTTCCGCCTGGGCGCGCTGGCGTTCCAGTTGGGCCTTGGCCACGCGGGCCGATTCCACCAGGGTTTGCGTCAGGCGGAAGTCCAGCGCCGAGGAGGCGCCGACGTCCAGGCGCTTTTGCGCCAGCTGGATGTCGGATTCGCGCGACTTCAGGGTCTGGTCGGCCAGCAGCAGTTGTTCGGCGTAGGAGCGCTCGGCCAGGTAAGCCTGGGCCACTTGCGCCACCAGGCTGATCTGCGCCGATTTCTGCGCTTCTTCGGTGGACAGGTAGGTCGCCAGCGCGGCGTCCTTCAGGTTGCGCACGCGGCCGAAGAAGTCCAGTTCATAAGCCGGCACGGCCAGGCCCACCTGGTAGCTGTTGCTGATCGCCGGCTGGCCGGTCAGCGACTGGCTGGCCGAGGTGCGGGTGCGCGCGGCGTTGCCGGTCACGTTCAGGTTGGGCAGCAGGTCGGCGCGGGCGATCTGGTACTGGGCGCGTGCTTCTTCGATGTTCAGCACGGCGGTGCGCAGGTCGCGGTTGTTTTCCAGCGCGGCCGCGATCAGCGCTTGCAGGCGCTGGTCGGGGAAGAACTGGCGCCAGCCTAGGTTGACGGCCTGCAGTTCGGCGCGGCCGGCGGCGTCGGCCGGGTAGGCCGTTTCTACCGGCGCCTTCGGGCGCTCATAGGTGGGGGCCAGCGAGCAGCCCCCGAGTACGCCGGCGACCGCCAGCGCTGCCGCCATTTGCAGCAGGCGTGGCGAGCGAGGCATCGACAGATTAGCCATTGTTATTCTCCACATTAATCTTGGGCGAGTGATCGGCGTCGAACTTGCGTTGGCGTTCGCTGCCCTTGAAGATCTTGCGCACGACCACGAAGAAGATCGGCACCAGGAACACCGCCAGCACCGTCGCGGTGATCATGCCGCCCATCACGCCGGTACCGATCGCGCGCTGGCTGGCCGAACCGGCGCCGGAGGCGATCGCCAGCGGCAGCACGCCGAGGATGAAGGCCAGCGAGGTCATGATGATCGGGCGGAAGCGCAGGTGCACCGCTTCCAGTGTCGCTTCGATCAGGCCCATGCCTTGCGCTTGCAGGTCCTTGGCGAATTCGATGATCAGAATCGCGTTCTTGGCCGACAGACCCACCACCGCGATCATGCCCACCTTGAAGTACACGTCGTTGGGCATGAAGCGTATCGTCACGCCCAGGAGCGCGCCGAGGATACCCAGCGGCACCACCAGCATCACCGCCAGCGGGATCGAGGTGCTTTCATACAGCGCGGCCAGCACCAGGAACACCGCGATCAGCGACAGCGCGTACAGGGCCGGGGCCTGGTTGCCGGAGGTCTTTTCTTCCAGCGACTGGCCGGTCCATTCGAAGCCGAAGCCGGCCGGCAGCTTGGAGACGAAGGATTCCATCTCCGCCATCGCTTCGCCGGTGCTGCGGCCAGGGGCTGCGCCGCCGGCGATCTTCATGGCCGGGTAGCCGTTGTAGCGGATCAGCTGCACGGGGCCGTTGATCCACTTGGCGGTCACGAAGGCCGAGAAGGGCACCATGCCGCCGTTCGAATTGCGGGCGTACAGGCCGGTCAGGTCTTCAGGCTGCAGGCGGCGCTGGGCGTCGGCCTGCACGATCACGCGCTGCTGGCGACCCTGGTTGGGGAAGTCGTTCACGTACGACGAACCCAGTGCGGTGGACAGCACGCTGTTGATCGTCGAGAACGGCACGCCCAGGGCATTGGCCTTGTCGCGGTCGATGTCCAGTTGCAGCTGTGGCGCATCTTCCAGACCTTCCGGGCGCACGCCGGCCAGCACCTTGCTTTGCGAGGCCATGCCCAGGATCTGGTTGCGCGCCTGCACCAGGGCCGCGTGGCCCAGGCCTGCGCGATCCTGCAGACGGAAGGTGAAGCCGGTGGCGTTACCCAGTTCGGGAATTGGCGGCGGGTTCAGCGGGAATACGATCGCATCCTTGATCTGGGAGAAGGCGCCGAAGGCCTTGCCGGCGATGGCGTCGGCCGACTGCGCCTTGGTGCGTTCGGACCAGTCCTTCAGCGGCGTGAACACCAGCGCGGCGTTCTGGCCGTTACCCGAGAACGAGAAGCCCAGCACCGCGATCGCGTGTTCGACGGCCGGATCCTTCAGGTAATACTCTTCGATCTTCTTCACCACTTCGGTGGTGCGCGCGGTGCTTGCGCCCGGCGGCAACTGGACGTTGGTGATGATGTAGCCCTGGTCTTCGTTCGGCAGGAACGATGCCGGCAGGCGGGTGTACAGCAAGCCCACGCAGACCACGATCAGCACGTATACGATCATGTAGCGGCCGGCCTTGGCCAGCATGCGGCCGATCAGGCTCTGGTAGCGACCCGCGGTGGTGTTGAACTTGCGGTTGAACCAGCCGAAGAAGCCCTTCTTCTCGTGGTGATGGCCCTTTTCGACCGGCTTCAGGATGGTCGCGCACAACGCCGGGGTCAGGGTGAACGCCATCAGCACCGAGAACACCATGGAGGCCACCATCGACAGCGAGAACTGGCGATAGATCGCGCCCACGGCGCCGCCGAAGAAGGCCATCGGGATGAACACCGCGATCAGCACCAGCGTGATGCCGATCAGCGCGCCGCTGATCTGGCCCATCGCCTTGCGCGTCGCCTCGGCCGGGGACAGGCCTTCCTCGCTCATGATGCGTTCGACGTTTTCCACCACCACGATCGCATCGTCCACCAGGATACCGATGGCCAGCACCATGCCGAACATGGTCAGCACGTTGATCGAGAAGCCGAACACCAGCAGCGTGGCGAAGGTGCCCAGCAGGGCCACCGGCACCACCACCGTCGGGATGATGGTGTAGCGGATGTTTTGCAGGAACAGGAACATCACCAGGAACACCAGCACGATGGCTTCGATCAGGGTCTTGACCACTTCTTCGATCGAGATCTTGACGAACTTGGAGGTGTCGTAGGGGATGGTGTACTTCACGCCGGCCGGGAAATACTTGGACAGCTCTTCCATCTTCTTATGCACGGCGGTCGCGGTGCCCAGCGCGTTGGCGGTGGGCGAGAGCTGCACGCCGATGAAGGAGGAGGGCTTGCCGTCCAGGCGGCCCGAGGTGTCGTAGGTCTGGCCGCCGACTTCGATGCGGGCCACGTCGCGCATGCGCACGGTGGAACCGTTCGAATTGGCGCGCAGGATGATGTCGCCGAACTGCTCAGGCGTCGTCAACTGGCCGTTGACCACCACGGTGGCGGCGATCTGCTGCTCGCCCGGGCTGGGCAGCGCGCCCAGCGTACCGCCCGCGACCAGCGCGTTTTGCGCGGTGATGGCGGCGGTCACGTCGCCTGGCGTCAGGTTCAGGCCGATCAGCTTGTTCGGGTCGATCCAGATGCGCATCGCGCGTTCGGTACCGAACAGTTGCGCCTGGCCCACGCCCGGCACGCGCTTGATTTCGTTGAGGACGTTGCGCGACAGGTAGTCGCCCAGCGCCACAGGATCAAGCTTGCCGTCGGTCGAGGACAGGCCGATGAACAGCAGGAAGTTGCTGCGCGACTTGGTCACCTGCACGCCCTGCTGCGTCACGGCTGCAGGCAGGCGCGCTTCCACGCGCTTGAGGCGGTTCTGCACGTCCACGGCCGCGAGGTCGGGGTTGGTTTCCGGCGAGAAGGTCACGGTGATCTGCACCTGGCCGTTGGCCTGGCTTTGCGATTCCATGTACTGCAAGCCGTCGGCGCCGTTCATTTCCTGTTCGATCAGGCTGGTGACCGAATCGTCCAGGGTCTGGGCGGTAGCGCCGGGGTAGGTCGCCGTGACCACGATGGTCGGCGGCGCGATGCTGGGATACTGCGCCACCGGCAAGCCGGTGATCGCCAGCGCACCTGCCAGCATGATGAAGATGGCTAACACCCACGCAAAAACGGGGCGATCAATAAAAAACTTTCCCATCTGGCAGCCTCTTAGTTAGCTTTCGGTTGGGCGCTCGCACCTTGCTGGGCCGGCTGGCCTTGCGCGGGAGCGCCCGCGGGATTCCATTGAACGGGTTTGACGGGCGCGCCAGGCTTGACCTTCTGCAGGCCTTCCACGATCACGCGGTCGCCTTCCTTCAGGCCGTCCAGAACTTGCCAGCTATTGCCGCGCGCGGCGCCGGTCTTGACCGGACGCGGTTCCACCTTGTTCTCGGCGTTGACCACGAACACGGACGAACCGTTGGGGTCGCGCATCACGGCTTGCTGCGGCACGATCAGGGCCTGCTCGTCCACCGCCTGTTCGATCTTGGTACGCACATAGGTGCCCGGCAGCAGCACGCGCTTGGGGTTCGGGAACTCGGCGCGCAGCGACACCGAGCCGGTCGCCTCGTCCACCGTGATGTCGGAGAACAGCAGCTTGCCTTGCAGCGGATACGGCTGGCCGTTTTCCTGGATCAGCGTGACGGCGGCCTTGTTGTCGCCCACGCTCTTCAACTGGCCGCTGGCCATCGCTTGCTGCAGCTTCAGCAGGTCTGCGCTGGACTGGGTCACGTTGACGTACACCGGGTCGAGCTGCTGCACCAGCGCCAGCTGGGTAGCGTCACTGCCTTGGCCGACCAGCGCGCCTTTGGTCACCAGCGCGCGACCGATGCGGCCGGAGATGGGCGAGGTCACGGTGGCGTAGCCCAGATTCAGGCCGGCGGTCTGCACCGAGGCCTTGCCCGAGGCGACGTCGGCTTCGGCTTGCTTCTGGGCGGCGACGGCGTCGTCATACTCCTGCTTGGAGACGGCGTTGACTTCCACCAGCGGCTTGTAGCGCTGGGCCTTGAGCGTGGCCTGGGTCAGGTTGGCCTGGGCGCGCGCCAACGTGGCCTGGGCGCTGTCATAGGTCGCCTTGTATTGGGCCGGGTCGATCTTGAACAGAACCTGGCCTTCCTTGACGTCGCTGCCTTCCTTGAAGACGCGCTTCTGGACGATGCCGGCCACGCGGGCGCGCACTTGCGCCACGCGGAAGGCTTCGACACGGCCCGGCAGTTCATTGGTGATGGCCACGCGCTGCGGAGCGATGGTCACGACGGAAACTTCCGACGGCGGCATCGGGCCGCCCTGAGCAGCTTGTTTTTGTCCGCAAGCGGCCAGGGCGGCGGCGATTGCGACGGTCATGGTAAGGCGCGTGAAACGACTGACTGAGCTCATAGATATCTCGCACGAAAGTAAAGTTGAAACCGCCGAAGCGGCGATGAAACGAATTCGGTAAAGCGGATGATGCTGTTCCGGGCCGGTATGGCGGCGCGGAGGCTGGAGTACGGTTGTTGCAGAGCAAAAAACGAGGCCACCCGCGTCCCGGTGAAGGCGATCAAATTTTTTGCGGATGATTTACGGCAGGAGCTTGAAGCGGGTGCTATTATACATACATTCATGTATGTATGTATTTCTTCTGAACTTCTCACTAATTTAGCAAACTTGTTGAAAACGGCGTAGCGAAATATGAGCGATTCCTTGCATTTTGTCGAGAGACGCCGCTACAGGCTGTTTTTGCAGACGGGAAACCGAGTCGTCCATTGTTAAGCTGCGGCGATTTTCCGCAGCGGAAAGGACGGCCATTGCGCCATGACATTGTGCCTACTATTGCCTTTCAAAAACATGACGGAGCCTGCCCACATGGTGGGCGATGCGGCTTTGCCCTGTCCAAATCCGATGTGCGGACGCAGCATGCGGGAGCGCCGCGGCCCGCTTTACATTCTTCAGGTATCGCCATGACCGATCTTTTCATCTTCTCTGCCGCGGGCTGTTGTTGACATGGCCCGCTCGACCAAGGAAGAAGCGCTCGAAACGCGCTCCCGCATCCTCGACGCCGCCGAACAGGTGTTCTACGAGCGCGGCGTCTCCCACACCTCGCTGGCCGATGTGGCCAAGGCTGCGGACGTCACGCGCGGCGCCATCTACTGGCACTTCAAGAACAAGAGCGACCTGTTCGACGCCATGTGCGACCGCGTGCGCCTGCCCATGGAGGCGGTGCTGGAAGAAAACGCCAGTCCCCAGGTGGAGGACCCGCTCGGCCAATTCCTCGACAGCGGCGTTTATGTCCTGACCCAGGCCGCCACTGACGAGCGCTGCCGGCGCGTGTTCGACATCATCTTCAACAAGTGCGAATTCGCCGATCACGACGACCCGATCCTGATCCGTCAGCGCGAATGTCACGTGGATGGCATGCTGCGCCTGGAGCAGATCCTCACCAATGCCATCGCGCGCGGCCAGTTGCCTGCCACGCTTAACATCCGCATGGCCTGTCTGATGGCCCACGCCACTTTCAGCGGTCTGCTGACGGACTGGTTCTTCCAGCCCGACAGCTTCGACCTGGTCAAGGACGGCGAGCGCATCCTGGCGGCTTCGCTGCATGCACTGAAGACCGCGCCGTCGCTGCAGAAAGACGCCGGCGATGCCGCGCCGGCGGCGTGAGCACGGCTGCTTGCGCCACCCTGACCGCGTCATTCAGCGTTCCGGTCCGCCCAGCAGTCCGTTGACCTGCGCCAGATCTTCCTCGCGCAAGGCGCCGGCCGCGGCCTTGAGCTTCAATCCATTCATCAGCGTGTCGTAGCGTGCCTTGGCCAGGTCGCGCCGGGTCGAATAGAGCTGCTGCTGCGCATTGAGCACGTCGATGTTGATACGCACGCCCACCTCGTAGCCCAGTTTGTTCGAATCCAGCGAAGACTGGCTCGATACCTCCGCCGCTTCATACGCCTTCACCTGCGACAGACCATTGGCCACGCCCAGATAGGCCTGGCGCGCATTCAATACCGCCGTGCGGCGCGCGTTCTCCAGATCGGAACGCGCCTTGTCGGCCAGCGCGATGGCCTCGTCCACCTTGCTGCCGGTGGCAAAGCCGGAGAACAGCGGGATATTCCACTGCACCCCGATCGAATTGCTGTAGCCGCGCGCATCCAGGTAGGGCGTGCGCACGCTGGTCTGGTCGGTGTAATTGCGCGCCGCTACCAAGTCCACCGTAGGCGCGTGGCCGGCACGGTTGCGCTTGATATCGCTCTGGGCAATCTCCAGCGCCAGCTGTTGCGCCACCACGCTGTAGTTGTCGGCCTGGGCGCTGGCGATCCAGGTGTCGATCTGGGCCGGCTGCGGCGACGACAGCTTCACCTCCTTGCGCAGGACCGCCAGCGGCGTCGGCGGCTGGCCGATGATCTGCTGCAGCCGGGACAGCGCCACGTCCAGATCGTTCTGGGCCGCGATTTCCTGCGCGCTGGCCAGGTCATAGCGCGCCTGGGCTTCGTTGGTGTCGGTGATGGTCGACGTGCCGATCTCGAAGTTGCGCTTGGCCGATGCCAACTGTTCGGAAATCGCGGTCTTCTGCGCGCCGAGGAAGGACAGCGCATCCTGCGCGCTCAACACATCGAAATAGGCTTGCGAGGTGCGCAGGATCAGGTCCTGCTGGGCTTGCGCGAATTGCGCCTCGCTGGACGCCACCGACAGCTTGCCCTGCTTGTAGGTCTCCCAATTGGCCAGGCGCAGCAGCGGCTGAGTGAGCTGCAAGGCATAACTGTTGTTGGTGCTGTCGAAGTTCTGGTCCGAGCGCGTGTAGCTCCCGCCCAGGCCGATGGTTGGCAACAGTCCGGCGCGGCCCTGGACCTCCTTTTCGCGCCCGGCGGTCAGGGCATGGCGCGCGCTGGTGTAGACCGGATCGTTGGCCAGGGCCAGCTGATACACCTGCAACAGGTCGGCCGCGCCGGCCGGCGCGAACAGGCCGGCGCACAACAGGGACGAGAAGAGAGCGGCAACGAGGGGGAGACGCATATCAGGGATTCTCCGGAACACGGTGAAACGACGGCAATACGGCAAAAAACAGCGGCAAAAACGGCTGAAAACGGCGCGATCGGACGATTCCGGGCGGAGCGGGTGCCGGCCCGCGCAGGCGGGAGGTCGGCTGAAGAGAAGGGGGAAAGTCCGCCGGAAGCTGTCTGTCGCGATCGCGCCCGCCCTTGTCAGGGCAGGCGCAACGGCTCAGTAGGTCGGCATGGAGGGGTCAACCTGGTTGGCCCAGGAATGAACGCCGCCGGTCAGGTTGATGACCTTGGTAAAACCCTGGCGTTCGAGGAACGCCGCCACTTGCATGCTGCGGCCGCCGTGGTGGCAGATGCACACCACGGGCTGGTCTTCGTCGAGTTCGGAAAAGCGCCCGGGCACCGTGTTCATCGGGATCAGTTGCGATCCGGCGATGTTGCAGGTCTGATGTTCCCAGGGTTCGCGCACATCCAGCAGCAAGGGAGTAGGGCGGTCGGGATCGTTGATCCACGCGGCCAGGTCCGGGGCGGTGATGTGCTCCATAGCGTATTCCTAGAATGAGAAGTGAGAGGGCGTGGCCGCCGCGTGCAAGGGTTTTGCCAGCGTTTCGACCACATTGACGGTTTCGAAGCTCTGTTCGGAGGTGCGGGTCACCAGCTTGATGTCCATGACCGGCGCCGTGCCGATGATGGCCAGCAGGCGGCCGCCGACCTTGAGTTGCTTGCCGAAGGCTTCCGGCAGGAAGGGCAGCGAACCGGAGATCACGATCACGTCGTACTCGGCGGCCTTGCCATCGGCGCCGATCCAGCCTTGCGCGCCGTTGCCCAGCTGCACATCGACGTTGGCCAAGCCGTAGTCCGACAGATTCTGTTCAGCCAGCGACTTCAGCTCGGGCGAGATCTCGACCGTGGTCACATGGCGGGCCTTGTGCGCCAGCAGCGCCGCCATGTAGCCCGAACCGGCGCCGATTTCGAGCACGTATTCGTGTTTCTTGACGTTGGCTTCCTGCAGGATGCGGGCCTCGATCTTGGGCGCCAGCATGTTTTCGCCGCCCGGCAGCGGGATTTCGGTGTCGAAGAAGGCCAGGCTGCGGTGCGCGGCCGGGACGAATTCTTCGCGCTTGACGACCGTCAGCAGGTCCAGCACATCCTGCGCCAGCACGTTCCAGGGGCGGATTTGCTGTTCGATCATGTTGAAGCGGGCTTGTTCGATATTCATGGCGATGGGCTCTAATAGCGACGGAAAGCCGCCATTTTATCAAACACCGACCAGCTAATCAGCTCATGTACGCCCGGAAAAACGCCGGAGAAACCCGCCTGTTGCGGGATTTCCTCACTGCAACCAGGCCGGCGCGCCGGGAAGCGGCCGCCGCGGGCAAGCTCAGCCGTCATGGCGCATCCCTTGCACGGTCTCGCCGTCGTCGGGGCCGAACCACTTGCGCTTGAACCAGGCGCCCAGATCGTCCAGGTAGGTATAGACCACCGGCACCACCACCAGCGTGAGCAACGAGGAGGTGATGATCCCGCCGATCACCGCCTGGCCCATCGGTGCGCGCTGTTCCGAACCTTCGGCCACGCCGAAGGCCAGCGGCACCATGCCGAACACCATGGCCAGCGTGGTCATGAGGATGGGGCGCAGGCGCACGTGGGCCGCTTCCAGCAGCGCGGCGCCGCGCTCCATGCCTTCGCGGCGCGCCTGGTTGGCGAAGTCCACCAGCAGGATCGCGTTCTTGGTCACCAGACCCATCAGCATGATGAAACCGATGATGGAGAACATGTTCAGCGTCGAGCGGAAGAACAGCAGCGCCAGGAACACCCCGATCAGCGTCAGCGGCAGCGAGGACATGATGGCCACCGGTTGCAGGAAGCTGGCGAACTGCGAGGCCAGGATCATGTAGATGAAGACGATGGCCAGCGCCAGCGCGCCCACCGCATAGCCGAATGATTCGTTCATGCTCTTGGTCGAGCCGCCGATCTGATAGCGGTAGCCGGGCGGCCAGTGCATGCCGTCCAGCATGGTCTTGATCTGGGCATTGATCTGGCCGGCAGAACGGCCCTGGGCGTTGGCCGACAGTTCTACTTCGCGGTTGAGGTCGCGCCGGTTGATCTGGTTGGCGCCCAGCGTGTCCTTGATCTCGGCCACCTGGCGCAGCGGCACCATGCGCGGCGAGCCATCGGAATTGGTCAACGTGCTGGCCAGCATCAGACGCGAGAGATCGTCGGCGGTATTGCGGTCCTTGGGCGAGAGGCGCACGTTGACGTCGTAGTTCTCGTCGTCCGGCCCACGCCAGCTGCTGGCCGCCTCGCCCGCCAGCAGCGGCGACAGCGCGTCGCCCAACTGCCCCACGCCGATACCGAGATCCGAGCCGATGTCGCGCCGCGGCTGGATGGAAATGGTCGGCTTTTGCGCCTTCAGGCTGGAATCCAGATCCACCACGCCGGCGATCTGCCGCATCTGCGCCTGCACCTGGTCGGACAGCCGCGCCAGCTGCTGCAGATCGGGGCCGAGCAGGCTGAAGCGGATCTGCTTGTTGTCGCCGCCCACGCCGTCCAGCGCGCCGACGTGGGTGACCGTGATGCCGGCCACCTGCGACAGCCGCTCGCGCAGCAGCGGCGCCATCTGGCCGGTGGTCAGCGTGCGTTCGGTGCGCGGCTTCAGGCGCACGAAGACGGTCGCGTAGTTCTTGCCCTGGGCGTTGCCGGTGTTGACGGTGCTGTAGATGTCGGTGATCTCGGGGAAGCGGCGCAGCACGGCTTCCACCTGATGCACCTTGCTCTCCGTTAATTCCAGCGAGGAACCCACCGGGGTGTAGAAGGTGACGCCGGTTTCCGAGTAATCCGCCTGCGGCACGAATTCCGAACCGATCAGGCCCGAGGCCGGCAGCGCGAAGCCGCCGATGAAGCTGGCCAGCGCGATCACCAGCGTCAGCACGCGGTGACGCAGCGACCAGCGCAGCATTTCCTGGTAGCGCGCCGACAGCCATTGCACCAGACGGTCGAAGGCGTGCAGCACGCGGCCGATGCTCTTGTCGTACCAGCCGGCCTTCTTGCGCTGTTCGCCGTGGACGTCGGGATCGGGCCACACCGACGACAGCATCGGATCCAGCGTGAACGAGACGAACATGGAGATCAGCACCGCCGCCGCCACCGTGATGCCGAACTGGTGGAAGAAACGGCCGATGATGCCGCCCATGAAGCCCACCGGCAGGAACACCGCGACGATGGAAAAGGTGGTGGCCAGCACCGCCAGACCGATTTCCTGCGTGCCTTCCATGGCCGCCATGCGATGTGACTTGAACTTGTCGTGCACCTTCATGCCGGCATGGCGCACGATGTTTTCGCGCACCACGATGGCGTCGTCGATCAGCAGGCCCACGCACAGCGACAGCGCCATCAGCGTGATCATGTTGATGGTGAAGCCGAACATGTACATGAACAGGAAGGTGCCGATCAGCGCTACCGGCAGCGTCAGGCCGGTGATCACGGTGGAGCGCCAGGAATTCAGGAACAGGAACACGATCACGATGGTCAGCACCGCGCCCTCGATCAGCGTGCGGCGCACGTTTTCCACGCCGGTGCGGATCTGGCGCGAACCATCCTTGACCACTTCCAGCACCACGCCCGGATACAGCTTCTCGAAGCTGGGCTGCATCTCCTTCATGGCCCGCTTCAGGCCGTCGGCGACGTCGATGGTGTTCTGGCCCTGGGCCTTGAGGATGTCCAGCGCCAGCGTGCGGCGGCCGTTGTAGAGCGCCAGCGTTTCCTGCTCTTCCTGGCCGTCCACCACGTTGGCCACCTGCTCCAGCGTCACCGGCTGGCCGCCGCGGCGCGCCACGATGATGCGTTTGAAGTCTTCCGGATTCTTGACGCGGCCCTGCACCTGCACCGTCTTTTCCGCATCCAGCGTGCGGATGGCGCCGGTGGGCAATTCCTGGTTCTCTTTCTTGACCGCATCCACGATCTGGTTCACGCCTACGCCCAGCGCCTCCATCTCGGCCGGCTTGACGTAGATGTTGACCTCGCGCTTGACGCCGCCCACCAGCGTCACCGAACCGACGCCGCGCACGTTTTCCAGGCGCTTCTTGATGACCTGGTCGGCGATGGTGGTCAGCTCCCGCAGCGTGCGCGGCTTGGCGTCGGCGGCGTTGGACACCGAGATGGAGAAGATCGGCTGGTCGGCCGGATCGAAACGCGTGATGCGTGGCTCGTCCACCTCCTTGCGGAAAGCCGCCTTCACCAGCGCCACCTTTTCGCGCACATCCTGAGCGGCCAGCGCCGGATCGACGGTCAGGTCGAATTGCACGATCACCACCGACAGGCCTTCATAGGAGTGCGAAATCAGGGTATCGATACCGTTGATGGTATTGACCGATTCCTCGATCTTGCGCGTCACGTCCGATTCGACGTTCTCCGGCGATGCGCCGGGATAGGTGGTCTGCACCACCACCACCGGGAAGGTGATGTCGGGGAACTGGTCCACCCGCATGCGCTGGTAAGAAAACTGACCTGCCCCCGGAAGTTGGACAGTTTAGAACTAGAGAGGAGCTGCCTCTTTGGGTTTCACTGACCACTTTTGGACGAACTCACTTGGGGTCAGATGGCCAAGCGAGCCGTGGGGACGATGGTGG
>WNDX01000130.1 GCA_009914615.1 Herbaspirillum frisingense | reverse complement strand
TGAGTGACCACAATTCATCGTCGACAAGTTCTTTAGGCATCGCATCCCGTCAGGAAAAACAAGACAGGAAGTTAACATCAAGTCGGGGAAGTTAACAGCCCCGAAATTTAATTTTGCAACAGCCTCTTAGGAGGATCGCACCATGGAGCAAGACCAGAACAAAGGCAGCAAGCTCGCATCAAGCCGCCGCCGTACCATCCTGAAGGCCGGCGCCGCGGCTGTCGGCGCATCGGCGCTGGGCTTCCCGGCCATCGTCCGCGCGCAATCGGACAAGATCATCATCGGCCACCTGACGCCGCGCACCGGCTTCCTCGGCCCGATGGGCGAATACGCGGTGATGAGCATCAACCTCGCGGTGGAAGAACAGAACAAGGCCGGCGGCCTGCTGGGACGCCAGCTGACACTGATCTCGGAAGACTCGGTCAACCCGCCCACGGCGTCCTCCAAGGCGCAGCGCCTGCTGGAACGCGACGGCGCGGCGGTGCTGATCGGCGAGATATCATCAGCCTCGGCGCTGGGCATCGCGCAGGTGGCCCAGCGCAACAAGAAGCTGTTCATGAACACCGGCTGCAACTCGGACGAGCTGCGTGGCAAGAGCTGCAACAAGTTCATGTTCCACATCGAAGCGGCCAACTCCACCTATGTGAAAGCCTGCGGCCAGCAACTGCTGCAGAACGGCCTGATCAAGGGCAAGAAGCTGTACGCGCTGACCGCCGACTACGCCTTCGGCCACGACCTGCTGCGCACCGCCAAGCTCTTCGTCTCGGCCAACGGCGGCACCATCGCCAACGACGAACTGGTGCCCACCGACGCCACCGACTTCAGCCCGTATCTGCTGAAGATCCGCCAGGCCAAGCCCGACCTGGTGATCTCCAACCTGGCCGGCAACCAGATCACCAACTTCATCAAGCAATACTCCGAATTCGGCCTGCCCTTCCCGATGTCGGGCTTCGGCTTCGACACCGTGGCGGCCTGGGGCGCCGGCGCCGACAACTTCGCCGGCACCTGGCCCACCACCTGGCACCACGACGTGGACGCGCCATCGGCCAAGGCCTTCGTCGCCGCCTTCACCAAGAAATACGGCAAGCCACCGGAGAACCAGGCCTGGGGCGAATACGTGGCCTTCCGTTCGGTGGTGCAGGCGATCACCGAGACCAAGTCGCTGGACACGATGAAGCTGATCGAATACTTCGAGAAAGGCGCCGAAGTCGATTGCCTCAAGGCGCGCAAGGGCGCCTACCGCGCCTGGGATCATCAGCTGCTGCAGGAGATGTACACCCTCTCGCCCAAGGCCAAGGGCAAGGCGAAAGACCAGTGGGACTTCCTGCAACTGGGCGCGCCGGTGCCGGGGCCGGGCGGATCGCTGGAGTCGATCGCGCCGACCATGCAAGAGAACGCTTGCAAGTTCACCTGATTGCGGCGGGATATCCCTGTGATTCCAGCACAGGCAGGATCGGGCGGCGTTGGCGGTGCATGAACCACCGCCGACGCCACCGGATCTCGCCTGCGCCGGGACGACGGAGGATGAGCGAACCCGATCGCCCGGAGGGCAACGTGACCAGCCCATGGTCTGCTTCGGAGCGGACGGTTGACGAGTGGAGCCGGCCGCACGGAGTTACAAGCGTCCTGCTTCGCCTCGGACAGACAGTGAATTGATCGACTGCACGGAGGAAGCCATTGCCTCCTCGTGCCGTCCTGAGCAAGCTCAGGACCCAGTGTCGTCCGGCGGCCCTCGCGCCGTGACGACGCCCCTCTGCGGAGCATCAATGCAAATCGAATTCCTGCTCGAACAAATACTCAACGGCCTGCTGGTCGGCGGCTATTACCTGCTGATCGCGCTGGGCCTGTCGCTGATCTTCAGCCTGGGCGGCATCGTCAACCTGGCGCATGGCGCCTTCTACGCCATCGGCGCCTATCTGGCCGTGGAGATCACCAAACACCTGGGCTTCACCGGTGCGGTATTGCTCTCGCCGGTGCTGGTGGCGCTCTTGGGCATCCTGTTCGAACGCTTCCTGCTGCGCCGTTTCTATTCGGCCGATCCCATCCTTGGCTTGCTGCTGACCTTCGGCCTGTCGATGGTGGCCGAGCAGCTGATCCGCATCCTGTGGGGCGCGTCGCCGCTGCCGGCCTCGATCCCGCCGGCCTTCAAGGGTCAGATCATGGTCGGCGACTTCATGTATTCCAAATACCGCCTGCTGATGCTGACCACGGTGCTGGTGGCGCTCACGCTGATCTGGCTGCTGCTCAACAAGACCTCCTTCGGCCGCGTGGTGCGCGCCGGCGTGCAAAAGCCGGACATGGTAGCGGTGCTGGGCATCAAGCTGCAACCCTACATGACGGCCATCGTGATGCTGGGCGTGGGCCTGGCGGCACTGGCCGGGGTGCTGTTCGCGCCGATCTCAGGCGTGCATCCGGCCATGGGCGCCGAGATCATGACCGCCGCCTTCGTGGTGGTGGTGATCGGCGGCCTGGGCAGCTTCTGGGGCGTGGTGCTGGCCGCCGTGCTGGTGGGCGTGGTGCGCGGCGTCACCATCCAGTTCTACGCCCCGGCTGGCGAGGCCTCGATGTACCTGCTGATGCTGCTGGTGCTGATCTTCCGTCCGCGCGGCCTGCTCGGCGAGCGCATCGAACGATTCGAATGACAAGGGCCGCCATGAACAAGACACATCATCCCCTGTGGATCGCGGCCGCGGCCCTGATCGTCACTCCCTTCCTGCTGCAATTGCTGGGCCTGACCACCACCTCGGCCACCGACGTGGTGATCTACGCGGTGGCGGCGATGGGCCTGAACCTG
The DNA here is from genome assembly GCA_009914615.1 of Herbaspirillum frisingense. Lineage (GTDB taxonomy): Bacteria > Pseudomonadota > Gammaproteobacteria > Burkholderiales > Burkholderiaceae_D > Herbaspirillum > Herbaspirillum frisingense_B. The sequence continues at coordinate 10,457 of WNDX01000130.1, read as the reverse complement.
CTGGTGGGCTACACCGGCCTGACCTCGTTCGGCCACGGCGCCTGGTTCGGCGTGGGCGCCTATGCGGCCGCGCTGTCGCAGAAATACTGGTTCCCCGGCCAGATCGTGCTGCCGCTGCTGTTCACCCTCGTCTTCATCGCGGCCTGCGCGGCGCTGGTCGGCTTCCTGATCCTGCGCCGGCGCGGCGTCTATTTTTCGCTGCTGACGCTGGCGCTGTCGGCGCTGACCTTCGCCGTGGCCTTCCGCTGGACCGATTTCACCGGCGGCGAATCGGGCCTGGGCGGCGTGGTGCGGCCGGCGCTGGCCGGCATCGACCTCGATCAGTCCATCCCTTACCTGGTGTTCGTCAGCGTGATCGCCTGGCTGGTGATCTATTGCCTGCATCGCCTGATCCGCTCGCCCTTCGGCCACACCATCGTGGCCATCCGCGAAAACGAACAGCGCGCGCGCTTCCAGGGTTACGCCACCATCGTGTACAAGCTGCAGATGTTCATCATCTCGGCCGCCGTGACCGGCCTGGCCGGCGCGCTGCTGGCCTTCCATCATCGCTTCGCCTCGGCCGAGCCGACCTCGGTGGCCTTCTCCGGCGAGTTGCTGGCGATGGTGGTGATCGGCGGCATGCGCAGCTTCCTCGGCCCGGCGCTGGGCGCGCTGTTCTATATCCTGTTCCGCGAATGCCTGTCGATCTGGACCGAGAACTGGCTGCTGTGGTTCGGCCTGGCCTTCGTGGCTTTCATCCTGTTCTCCCCCACCGGCCTGGTCGGCATCTGGCGCCAGATCGGCCGCCGCCTGCGTCCGCCCGAGGAAGTCGGCGCCGCCATGAGCGCGCGCCAGATCGTTGATGGCCTGCCGCTGCCGGCCTTCCTGCAACCGCCGGCACGGCAGGGCACGGTGCTGGAAGCCCGTGACATCGAGATCCGCTTCGGCGGCATCCAGGCGGTGAAGAACGCGCAGATCGCGCTGCACGCCGGCGAGATCCACGCGCTGATCGGCCCCAACGGCGCCGGCAAGACCACTACCTTCAACCTGATCTCCGGCATGTTCGCGCCCAACGGCGGCACGGTGACGCTCAACGGCGAACAAATCCAGGGCCTGCCGCCCAGCCAGATCTGCCAGCGCGGCCTGGCGCGGTCATTCCAGATCACCAACCTGTTCAAGGGCTTGTCGATCTACGAGAACCTGCGGCTGTCGCTACAGGCCCGCCACGCTTCGCGCTACAACATGTGGAAAGACGTGGACAGCTATCCCGAGATCCATGCCGAGACCGAGGAGCTGATGCGCTTTCTCGGCCTGAAGGGCATCGACGCGATCGAAGGCGGCGCCCTGTCCTACGGCGGTCAGCGCCTGGTGGATCTGGGCATCGCGCTGGGTTCCAAGCCGCACGTGCTGCTGATGGATGAACCGCTGGCCGGGCTGGCCGCCGCCGAGCGCGAACGCGTGTCGCGGCTGGTGAAGACCGTGGCCGCCAATATCCCGGTGCTGATCGTCGAGCACGACATCGATCGCGTGCTCGGCTTCTCGCACAAGGTGACGGTGATGAACCAGGGCAGCGTGCTGATGGCCGGCACGCCTGACGAGGCGCGCGCCGATACCCGGGTGCAGGAAATCTATACCGGCCACGGCACGCCGCCGGTCACCGGCCGCATCGCCGGCGATGCGCAGGAGCGGCCACAGTTGCTGGCCTTCGAACAGGTCAACGCCTTCTACGGCAAAAGCCACATCCTCAACGACGCCACGCTGGAAGTGCGCGAGGGCGAGATCGTCGCGCTGCTGGGCCGCAACGGCGCCGGCAAATCGACGCTGCTCAAGGCACTGACCGGCCTGCTGAAACCGGCCTCGGGATCGATCCGCTACCAGGGCCGCGACATCGCCGGTCTTTCCGCGCCGGACATCGCGCGCCTGGGCATCGGCTATGTGCCGCAGGGGCGCGGCCTGTTCGCCGGCATGACGGTGGCCGAGAACCTGGCGCTGGGCCGGCTGGCCCGCAAGACCGATGGCCAAGGCGGCGAGCAAGGCGTGGCCTGGAGCGAAGACAAGATCCTGCATTACTTCCCGCGCCTGAAGGAACGCCTGCACACCCACGCCGATTTCCTCTCCGGCGGCGAGCAGCAGATGGTGGCGGTGGCGCGCGCGCTGTCGGGCAACGTGCGGCTGCTGTTGCTGGACGAACCCTTCGAAGGCCTGGCCCCCGCCGTGGTGCAGGAACTGTTCACCGTCTTCGACCAGTTGCGCCGCGAAGTCTCCATCGTCATCGTCGAGCACAACCTGGACCTGGTGCTGGCGCTGGCCGACCGCGTGTTCGCGCTGGAACGCGGCGCCGTGTTCCACACCGGACCGGCCGCGCCGCTGCTGACCGATCTGGCCTATCGCAAGAAGATCCTCTGGCTGTAACCCTTTCCCTCCTAACGTCACAAGGACGCACGCATCATGGATTTGAATCTCAAGGACAAGAAAGTCATCGTCACCGCCGGCGCACAGGGCATCGGCCTGGCCATCACGGCCGCCTTCGTCGAGGCCGGCGCCCAGGTGCACATCTGCGACGTCAGCGACGACTTCCTGGGCGCCGCGCGCCAGCAGTTCAACCAGGCCCCGGTGAGCTACAGCCACACCGACGTCACCGACGAAGCCCAGGTGGACGCCATGTTCGCCGACCTGGCCCGGCGCTGGAACGGCCGGCTCGACGTGCTGGTCAACAACGCCGGCATCGCCGGCCCGACGCTGCCGGTGGAAGACGTCGATCTGCCGGCCTGGGACCAGACCATCGCCGTCAACCTCACCGGCCCCTTCCTGTGCGCGCGCCGCGCGGTGCCGATGCTGAAGAAGAACGGCGGCGGCGCCATCGTCAACATTTCCTCGGTGGCGGGTCGCCTGGGCTTCGCGCTGCGCACGCCCTACTCGGCCTCCAAGTACGGCGTGATCGGCCTGACCGAAAGCTGGGCCATCGAACTGGGGCCGTCCAACATCCGCGTCAATGCGGTGCTGCCGGGCGTGGTGGCCGGCGCGCGCCAGGAGCGCGTGATCGCGGCCAAGGCGGCGTCCTACGGCATCGATCATGAAGAGATGCGCGAACGCGTGCTGTCCAAGGTCTCGATGCGCCAGATGGTCAGTCCTGAGGATATCGCCAACCAGATCATCTTCATCTGCTCGCCAGCCGGCGCGTCCATCAGCGGACGCAGCCTGTCGGTGTGCGGCAACGTGGAAACCCTGAGCTGAACGGGAGACGGACATGAGCGAAAAGATCGCAGTCGTCGGCGCCGGCCTGATCGGCCGCGCCTGGGCCATCGTGTTTGCGCGCGCCGGCTTCAAGGTCGCCATCTGGGACGCCGTGCCGCAGGCGCTGCACGCCTGCCAGCAACTGCTGCGCGAGAACGTCGGCGACCTGGCCCGGCATGGCCTGATCGATGAACCGGTGGAAACCGTGCTGGAGCGCATCCAGCCGGCCGCGAGCCTGGCTGATGCCTTGAAGGACGCGGCCCTGGTGCAGGAAAACGTCAAGGAGACGGTCGAGGTGAAGTGCGAGATCTTCGCCGAGATGGATCGCCTGGCCGCGCCCGACACTATCCTCACCAGCTCCACTTCGTGGATCCCGACCTCGAAATTCTCCGAGCGCCTGCCGGGCCGCGCACGCATTCTGGTGGCGCACCCGGTCAATCCGCCTTATCTGGTGCCGCTGGTGGAACTGGCGCCGGCGCCCTGGACCTCGGCCGCCACGGTGGAGCGTGCGCGCGACATCTACACCCGCGCCGGCCAGTCGCCGGTGCTGCTGAAGAAGGAGATCACCGGCTTCCTGCTCAACCGCATCCAGGGCGCGGTGCTCAACGAGGCGCTGAATCTTTACGAAAACGGCTATGCTTCCTCCGAGGATCTGGACAAGGTGCTCAAGGATGGCCTCGGCCTGCGCTGGTCCTTCATGGGCCCGTTCGAAACCATCGACCTCAACGCCCCGGAGGGCGTGCTGGATTATGCGAAACGCTACGGCCACACTTATCGCGACGTCGCCAAGACGCAGCCGCCCAACGAATGGCGCGCCGAGACGCTGGCCAAGATAGAACAGGAAAGGCGCGCCGTGCTGGGCGCCGACAAGCTGGGCGAACGCGCGCGCTGGCGCGACAACCGGCTGATGGGGCTGGTCGCGCACAAGCGCAAGCAGCCGACGTGACGTGGGCGCCTGCGTGTCATCCCGGAAGGGGAGATGAACAACGAACGACGCGGGGTTCCGGCCTGCGCCGGGACGACGGAAAAAGCAAGATAGCGCATGAGAAATCAGGGCCGCAGGCGAGCTGCAAGACCAGCCTCCCCAAGGCAAGCAAGGCAAACGACCCAACACCAACACGACAACACCCAAAGGAGCACAAACATGGCGAAACCCCGCAAAGTCATCATCACCTGCGCCGTCACCGGCGCCATCCACACCCCCTCGATGTCGCCCTACCTGCCGGTGACGCCGGACGAAATCCGCGACGCCGCCCTGGGTGCGGCCGAAGCCGGCGCCGCCATCGTCCACCTGCACGCGCGCGATCCGGGCAACGGCAAGCCGACCCAGGACCCGAACGAATTCCGCAAATTCCTGCCGGCCATCAAGGCCAGCTCCAACGTAGTGATCAATCTGACCACCGGCGGCGCGCCCACCATGGGTGTGGAAGAACGCCTGCAGCCGGCGCTGCAGCTCAAACCCGAGGTGGCCTCGCTGAACATGGGCTCGATGAACTTCGGCCTGTATGAAATGCTGGGCCGCTTCAAGGACTTCAAGTACGACTGGGAAAAGCCCTACCTGGCCGAGTCCGACGACCGCATCTTCCGCAACACCTTCAAGGACATCGCCTACATCCTCGAATCCTGCAGCGCCAACCAGACCCGCTTCGAGATCGAGTGCTACGACATCGGCCACCTCTACACCGCGGCCCACTTCATCGACCGCGGCCTGATCAAGCCGCCCTTCCTGATCCAGTCGGTGTTCGGCCTGCGCGGCGGCATCGGCAACGACATGGAAGACGTGATGCACATGAAGCGCACCGCCGACCGCCTGTTCGGCGAGGATTATTTCTGGTCGGTGCTGGGCGCCGGTCGCGGCCAGATCCCCATTGCCACCATGTCGACGGCGATGGGCGGCCATACCCGCGTCGGCCTGGAAGATTCGCTGTGGGACGGCCCCGGCCAGCTGGCAAAGAGCAACGCCGACCAGGTGCGCCGCATCCGCACCGTGATCGAGGCGCTGTCGCTGGAAGCGGCGACGCCCGACGAGGCGCGCGCGATGCTCAAACTGAAGGGCGGCGACAAGGTCGCGTTCTGACGCCGCCAGACGCCAGCGCAAGGCCGGAGCGCGGCATGCCGCCTCCGGCTTTTTTTCTTTTGCGTGGCGGCCTGTGGAAAAGATTAAAAAGATTTATCCGGCGACAACAGCCGCCGCGGCGACGATGGGAAGGCCCCCGATAGGCTACAATCGCCTGCATCAACGAGCACGCCCCACGCGGGAAAATCCGCTTGCCCATCGGCAAGCCGCGCCGGTTCTGGCCGCCCGCGGCGTCGCTCCGCACTGATCCGATTCCATGGCGGGCCAGCCTGCCCGCCGGATTCCCACGCTACGGAAAAGAAATCTTTCGATGAAACAATATCAAGACCTGATTCAAGACGTCCTCGACAACGGCACCTGGCAGGAAAACCGCACCGGCATCCGCACCCTGAGCATTCCGGGCGCGATGATGCGCTTCGATCTGCAAAAGGGCTTCCCGGCCGTGACCACCAAGCGCCTGGCGTTCAAGTCGGTGGTGAGCGAGCTGGTCGGCTTCCTGCGCGCCACGCGCAGCGCGGCCACCTTCCGCGCGCTGGGCTGCAAGGTGTGGGACCAGAACGCCAACGAGAATGCCGAATGGCTCGCGAACCCCTTCCGCGAAGGCGAAGACGACCTGGGGCCGGTGTATGGCGTGCAATGGCGCCAATGGCCGGCCTACAAGGTGATCGATGCAGCCCGCACGGAGCAGATCGACGCGGCCCGCCGCCACGGCTTCAGCGTGGTGTCGAAGATCACCGAGAACGGCCAGGACAAGGTGCTGCTGTACAAGGCCGTCGATCAACTGCGGGACTGCCTGGACACCCTGATCAAGAACCCCGCCAGCCGCCGCATCCTGTTCCACGGCTGGAACTGCGCCGTGCTGGATGAAGTGGCGCTGCCCGCCTGCCACCTTCTGTATCAGTTCCTGGCGTCGCCGGCGACCAGGGAAATCTCGCTGTGCCTCTATGTGCGCAGCAACGACATCGGCCTGGGCACCCCGTTCAACCTGGCAGAAGGCGCGGCGCTGCTGCACCTGGTCGGCCGCCTCACCGGCCTGAAGCCGCGCTGGTTCAACTACTTCATCGGCGATGCCCACATCTACGAGAACCACATCGAGATGGTGACCGAGCAGTTGAAGCGCGAGCCCTTCCCCGCGCCCCGGCTGGTGATCTCGGACCGCATCCCCGACTACGCCGTCACCGGCAAGTACGAGCCTCAATGGCTGGAACAGGTCGAGCCGGGCGACTTCACGCTGGAAGGCTACCAGCACCACGCACCACTGACGGCGCCCATGGCGGTCTGACGATTCGGCGCGACCAGGCGCTTGCACGACAAAAAAAGGGCGGCACTTGCCGCCCTTTTTTCATGGCGCCCTGGCGCCGCCCGCCTCATGCCAGGCAGGCCACGGCCGCCACCAGCAAAGCCAGCGTCGCCGTCAACAGCGGCACCGTGAACGAATGCAATTGCCCCACCAGCACCCCCGACACCACCGGCCCCAGGATCTGGCCGATGCCGTAGGCCGCGGTGAGAAACGCCAGCAGGTTGAAGCGCACCGTATGCGCGACACGCTGCGCGGCGGGCATGGCGATCGTCACGGTGCCCATGAAACTGCCGCCGACCAGCAAGGCGCTGCCCAGGTAGCCGTAGAGATTGGGCGCCAGCACCGGCAGGATCACGCCCACGGCTTGCAGGAACAGATTGGCCGCCATGGCGCGGTTGGCGCCCTGCGCCAGGTGCAACCGGTTCCAGCAGAGACAGGACGGAATCGCCCCCAGCCCGAACGCGGCCCACACCTGGATGGGATCGACCGCGCCCAGCGAATTCTTCATCAGCAGCGGGAGGAAGGTCGCGGTGATGATGTAACCGTAACCGGCCAGGCCATAGACCAGGATCAGCCGCCACGCGCCGAGGTCGCGCGCCGGATGGCGGTGCGCGGAAGACGGCGCGGCGTGCGTGGCGCGCTTGCGCGGATGCATGGCGAACCAGGCAGGGATCGCGCACAGCAGCGAACCGGCAGCGATCCACCCCCACAGCCAGGCGCTGTGGATGGCGTAATGCTTGCCCAGGGCGATGATCTCGGCCGAGATCAGGATACCCGCGCCCACGCCCGCGAACAGCAAGGGCGCGCCGGCCGCGTGGCGCATGTGATGGAACAGCCAGACCGCCGCCGCCACCAGTGCCACGGCGCTGAACACGCCAGCGACCAGGCGCACCGCGATGATTTCCCAGGCGGTCAGCGGCAGGATCAGCAAGGCCGTGCAAAGCACCGTGCCGAGCAAGGCGATGCGGCACCACAAGGCCGACTGTTCGCGCTTCAAGGCGCCGGCCGCCAGCGCGCCGAGCAGGTAACCGAGATAGTTGGCGGAGGCCGCCAGCGAACCGTCGGCCATGCTCAACTGGCCCTCGCCCAACATGACCGGCGCCATGCCGGTGAAGGCGAAGCGGCCGAAACCCATGCCCACCGCCAGTGCGAACGCGGCGCAGAGGGCCTCGGCGTGCAGATTGCCGCCGGCGCCCGATCCGGCCTGAGGCGCGGTGATCGGCGATGCATCGCTCATGTCGCTCTCCCCGGTTCAGGCCGCGACTGTGCAGGCGTCACGAAACGCGTCAAGCGCGGCCGACTTGTATTGTTCGCGCCAGACCAGCCAGGTTTCCATCTCCACCAGCGGGCTGGCGGAAAACCTGTGGGCCGCGCCCCGATACAGATCCAGCACCGACTGCGGCATCACCGCCGCGCAGGTGCCGGCGGCGACGCAGGCCATGATGGCATGATAGGAATTGGCCTCGACCACGCGCACGCCCTTGGCGGCGTGCTGCCGGAACCACGCCTCGCCCGCGGCGCGATAGGTGCAGCCCGGCTCGAAAGCGGCCAGACTGAGGGCGCGGCCCTCGCCTTTATCCTGCGGCTCCAGCAGCATCAGTTGCTCGTTCCAGATCGGCACACCGGTCAGATTGTCGGAGAAATCGGCCGGCGTCTGACCGGCGGGGATGGCGACCAGCGCGCAGTCCAGCCGATGCTGGGCCACCGCGTCGAGCATCTTTTGCGAGGTGCCGGTGGCGATGTCCATCGCCACCTCCGGCCAATGCCGGTGAAAGGCCGCCAAGGGGCCGGGCAGGCGGCTGGCGGCGGTGGCTTCCATTGACCCTATCTTCAACTGGCCCATCGGCTGCGACGCGCTCACCGACTGGATCGCCTCCTGCGCCAGCGACAGCAGCCGCTGCGCGTAATCGATGAAGCGTTCGCCTGCCGGCGTCAGCACCATACGCTTGCCCTCGCGCTGGAACAGCGCAGCCTTCAACTGCTCCTCCAATTGCTGAACCCGCGTGGTGACGTTGGATTGCACCCGGTTCAGGCGCTGTGCGGCCTTGGTGATGCTGCCTTCTTCCGCGACCGCGCAAAAAATTTCCAAACTGGAAACGTCCATGGCATGTGACCTTAAAATATTTAATGAAGAATATAATATCAAAAATATTCTTTAATAGTGATTTTAAAATCCTATAATCCCGTCATCCCATCCGTCCGCAACCTGAACAGGACCTTCCCCATGAGCAACGCACTTCTCGAACGGCTGCGCATCGCCTACCCGATCATCCAAGCGCCGATGGCCGGCAGCTCCACGGTCCCCATGGCCGCCGCCGCCTCCAACGCCGGCGCCCTGGGCTCGCTGGCCTTCGGCGCCAGCAACGCCGCACAGGCGCGCGAAGCGCTGGCGCAGATGCGCGGACTCACCGCCCAACCTTTCAGCGTCAATTTCTTCTGTCACTGGCCGGCCGAACTGGATGCGGACAAGGACCAGGCCTGGATCCGACATCTGCAGCCTTACCTCGACGAATTCGGCGGCGAGATCGCCACGCCTTTGAAGGAGATCTACAAAAGCTTCGTCGCCGACCGCGCGATGCAAACACTGATGCTGGAACAACCGCCCGCAGTCGTCAGCTTCCACTTCGGATTGCCGGCGCCGGCGGTGATCCAGGAATTGAAACAGGCCGGCGCCTTCCTGATCGCCACCGCCACCAGCCTGGAAGAAGCGCGCCTGCTGGAAGCCGCCGGCATCGACGCCATCGTGGCCCAGGGCATCGAAGCCGGCGGACATCGCGGCGTGTTCGACGAGCACGTCGATGCCGAAATCGGCACCTTTGCGCTGGTCCGGCTGATCGCGCGCAACAGCCGCCTGCCGGTGATCGCGGCGGGCGGCATCATGGACGGCGACGGCATCGCCGCCGCATTGCAACTGGGCGCGCAGGCGGTGCAGATGGGAACGGCCTTCCTGCTGACCAAGGAATCCAGTGCCAATGAAGCCTATCGGACCATGCTGAACAGTCCGCGCGCCGAACACACCCGCATCAGCGCCGCCATCTCTGGCCGCCGCGCGCGCGGCATCGTGAACCGCATCATCAGCGAAATCGGCGCCCCCTCGGCGCCGGCCATCCCGGCCTACCCGGCCGCCTACGACGCGGCCAAGCAATTGCACGCATTGGCCTCGGCCAAGGGCGACCACGAATTCGCGGCGCACTGGGCCGGACAAGGCGCGGCGCTGATACGCGATGGCTACTCGACGGCGGAACTGATCCAAGTGCTGGTGGAAGAATGGCGAGTGGCGAGAAACCGCATACAGGGATGACGGCTCGGGATCGAAATCGAAATCGATGCGCGGCCGCTCGGCCTGACGGGGTTCGGTGAGGCGCGACGGCCGACGCTGGGTCCCGGCCCTGCGCCAGGACAACGGAGAAGAGAGGAAAGCACCATGATGACAAGCAGCATGGCCATGGTTGAAGCGATTGCAGACCACAGGCGTCGAAGGCGAGAGGTACCCTCCGAAGTCGAACACGAGGGATGCCCTGCAAAGCCGAAAGCGAGCGCCAATCCCGATGCCGCAGGCGAGGCGTCCGCCTTTCCCCCTTGTGGGCCAGCCGTCGGAGTGCGGTAAAAAATGGATCAGAAGGGCAGTCGGAGCGAAGCGACTCTGCCCTTCCCATTTTTTACCGCACTCCGACGGGCACCCTCCGCAGGAGGGCTGGCACTTAGGGGGCCGTTTTCTTTGCTTACTTTCTTTGGCGGGCTGTATAGACCGGTGACATAGGTAACAGATGTTCCGGGACATAGGTAACACTTTTGGGGTTCGAAACGAAGCCCAAAGGATGGACCATCATGCCCTGGAAAGCTGTTGACATCATGACACTACGAGAA
>WNDX01000013.1 GCA_009914615.1 Herbaspirillum frisingense | reverse complement strand
GTTTGACTACATTGAGGTTGACTACAATCGGATCCGGCTGCACTCGACCCTGGGCTACCTCAGCCCAGAGCAGTACGAGCTGGCCAATGTCGCTTAGATAGGTGTCCGTAAATCAGGGGCAAGATCACCCTGCCCGAGACCGCATTTGTCACGACCTATTCCAACGACGCCCAGGTCACCGACAGCGCGCCGTCGATGGCGGCGTACATGACCGGCGTCAAGGCCAACAACGAGGTGATTTCGATGTCGGCCGATACGCGTGCGCGCGATGCCGGTGGCAAGGGCTACATCAACGGCGCCGACAGCACCTGCACCGCCGGCAACGGCCAGGCGGTGCCGACGCTGCTGGAGATCATGAAGGCGCGCGGCGCCCGCACCGGGGTCGTCACCACTACCCGCATCACCCATGCCACGCCGGCGGCGACCTATGCCCACATCTGCCATCGCGATGGCGAAAACGACATCGCCGCACAGTTGACGCCGCGCGGCGCCGGTTTCAACGCGCGCCTGGGCGACGGCGTCGATGTCATCTTCGGCGGCGGGCGGCGCCACTTCCTGCCGGCCGGCAAGGCCGGCGGCAAGCGCGGCGACGGCCGCGATCTGCTGGCCGAATTCCGCGCCGCCGGTTATCGCGACGCCAGCGACGCAGGCGAGTTCGCCCGGCTGGCCCCGGGGGCTGGCAAGGCGATCGCCTTGTTTTCGCCGGATCACATGAGCTATGACCTCGATCGCCTTCCGGCGCAGGAGCCCAGCCTGGCGCAGATGACCGGCAAGGCCATCGACATGCTGGACGGGGCGGACCGGGGCTTCTTCCTGATGGTCGAGGGCGGCCGCATCGATCATGCCTTGCACGCGACCAATGCCCGGCGCGCCTTGCAGGACGTGGCGGCGTTCGACGATGCCATCAGGCTGGCGTTGGACAAGATGCAGCAGCGCGATCCAGGCCTCAAGAACACCCTGATCGTGGTGACCGCCGACCACGATCACACCCTCGTCCTCAACGGTTACGCCCGGCGTACCGGCAAGACTACCGCCGACGAGCCTGGCGTGCTCGGACTGGTCAGGAACGTGCTGACCGGGCGGCCGGAGCTGGACATGAACGGGCATCCCTATACGGTCATCGGTTTCGGCACCGGTTCGGGCTACCGCGCCGCGCGCGGGGCGCTCTCCGAGCTTCAGGTGGCGGACAAGGACTACCTGCAGGAATCGGTGATCCCCACTGCAGCGGGCGGCGAGACGCACGGCGGCGCCAACGTCTTCATCGGCGCGCAGGGGGCGGGCGCGGAGCAATTCCGCGGCGTGATCGACAACACCGAAGTCTTCGGCCTGATACGCCGGGCGCTCGGCCTGTAATTCCCCCTGCCCGCCAGCAGGGCCGCGCCGGCGCGTCGCGCGCCGCCCTCCCAAGAACCCTCTCCAGGAAAGATCAGCATGAACATGACAGCAACAGACCTCTCGAACGGCCGCGGCAAAGCGATACGGCGCTGGCTGGCCGGCCTGGCTGCCGCCGGCAGCGCGACGCTGGCCGTTATCGCCGCCGCCGAACCGCCGCCGACGCTGGCTTCGCAGCCGCCGCGGAACGTGATCTTCTTCCTGGGCGACGGCATGGGCCCGGTGACCGTGACCGCGGCGTGCATCCACGGCCATGGCGAGGCCGGGCGGCTGGCCATGGAAACGCTGGCGCAGACCGCGCGCATCAAGACCTTTTCGCTGGATGCGCAGACCACCGACAGCGCGCCGTCGATGGCGGCCTACATGACCGGCGTGAAGATGCGCAACGACGTGATCTCCATGTCGTCCGACACGCATGCCTTCGACGCGCAGCTGCAACCCTACCAGCGCAACGCCGACGCGACCTGTCCCCCCGGCAACGGCCAGGCCGTGCCGACTCTGCTGGAAATGTCCAAGCAGGCCGGCAAGGCGGTCGGCGTGGTCACCACCACGCGCGTCAGCCACGCCACGCCGGCCGCCACCTATGCCCACGTGTGCAACCGCGATGCCTACAACACCATCAGCGAACAGGCGACGCCGGGCGCGCCGGGCTACAACCCGGCCTTGAAGGACGGCATCGACGTCCTCATGGGCGGCGGCTTGCGGCATTTCCTGCCGAAGGCGGACCCGCTCAGCAAGCGCAACGACCAGCTCGACCTACTGGGCCAGTTGCGGGCTGCTGGCTATCACTACGTCGCCTCGGGCACGGCGTTGCGCAAGTTCGATCCGGCCGTCGGCGGCAAGCTGCTTGGCTTGTTCGCGCTTTCCGACATGGACTTCGAGCTGGATCGCGTCAAGAAGAAGCTGGACCAGCCCAGCCTGGCGGAGATGACGGCCAAGGCCATCGGCGTACTGCGGCATAAGCCCCAGGGTTATTTCCTGATGGTCGAGGGCGGGCGCATCGACCATGCGCTGCATGGCACCAACGCCAAGCGCGCGCTGGAGGATACGCTGGCCTTCGATGCCGCGGTCAGGACGGCGCTGGAACTGGTGGATCTGAGCGATACCCTGATCGTGGTGACGGCCGACCACGATCATGCCATCGCCTTCAACGGCTATCCCAGGCGCGGCAATCCGGTGCTCGGCAAGGTGGTCGATTACCGCGAGGGCAAGCTGGCGCTGGCCGCCGACGGCAAGCCCTATACCACGCTGGTGTTCGGCAACGGCAGCGCGCCGCGGCGGGCGGAGGAGCCCGACTTGAGTGCGGTCGATACCGAAGCCGACGATTACCTGCAGCAGGTCGGTGTGCGCTTCGCCGGCGCGCCGGGGGCCGAGACGCATGGCGGCGGCGACGTGATGCTGTTTGCCGCCGGCGCCGGCAGCGCCGGGTTCAAGGGCACGATGGAAAACGTCAAGGTGTTCGGGAAGATCAAGTATGCGCTGGGCTTCTGACGCCGGCCGGGCATGCTGCCAGCGTCGATGCGCATGGCGGCGCCTGCTGGGCCTGGCCGCAGGCGGCTTGCTGGCGTCATGCCTGCCGTGGGCCATGGCGCAGGACGGCACCGCCTTCGCGCAATCGCTGCGGATCACCCACTACAGCATGCAGCTGGGACGCGACGGCATCAAGCGCGAGACCAGCCTGAGCGAGCAGCTCTACCGTCGCGGCGACCAGTTGTGGATAGAGCGCGTGTTGCCCGGTCATGCCCGGCAGGAGCACGCCGGCGACGCGCATGGCGCTCACGGCGAGGCGGCAAACTCGCACGCCGGCCACCGTCATCCCGACCTTGCGGGCGCGCCGCTATGGTTGCGGCGCAGGGCCGACGGCGTCATGGAAGTACGGCTCGTCGAACGCGACGAACGCCGCGTCATCAAGGTTGACGCGCAGTACTACGCCAGGTTCGGCATCGACGGCAACTGGAACAGTGCCTTCCATCTGGTCGATCCGGCCAGCTTTGCGGAGATGAGGGCGGTGGGGGCACCCCGCGGCGGCTTGCAGGAATATGAACGCCGCCGCGGCGACATGACGCTGCGCATCTGGTGGGATGCTCAGGGCGCCTATCCGCGCAAGGTCGAAAGCACGGACCGCCACGGACTGATCCGGCGCGAAACCAGGGCCCGCAAGCAGGCGATGCCGCCCGAACCGCCCTGGGACCCCCTGGCCGGATATGACGAAATCGACTATGGGGATTTGCTGGACTGAGTCAGCGTTGCGTCCGGCCTGAGCGCCGCCCAAAACAAAAACGCCCGCGATGGATGCGGGCGTTTTTGTTTGCAATTGCCTTGCAAACGGTGCTGCCGGGCTAAACGGATCAGCTCAGGTGCGCCGAGATCAGCTTGGTCATCTCGAACATGGTGACCTGCTTCTTGCCGCCGAAGATGGCCTTGAGCTTGTCGTCCGCATCGATGTTGCGCTTGTTTTCAGCGTTTTGCAGCTTGTTCTTCTTGATGTATTCCCAGACCTTCTTGGTCACTTCGGTGCGCGGCAGCGGCTTGGAACCGACCACTTCGCCCAGAGCGGCCGACGGGGTCAGCGGCTTCATGAATGCTGCATTGGGCGTGCGCTTCGCTGCTGCGGGCTTCTTTGCCGCCGGCTTGGCTGCCGGTTTTGCCGCTGCCTTCTTGGGGGCTGCCTTCGGAGCTGCCTTGGCTGCGGTCTTCGCTGCTGGCTTGGCGGCTGCCTTGGGGGCGGCCTTAGGTGCTGCTGCCTTGGCTGCGGGTTTTTTGGCTGCCGGTTTGGCGGCGGGTTTTGCTGCTGGCTTCTTTACTGCGGCTGCTGGTTTTTTTGCTGTGGCCATCTGAAAGACTCCTCACAAGGAATGAGTTGAATGCGTCGATTACGCACCGCTAATAGTGGTGCGGTTTGCGCGGCCACGCAAGTATTTTTTACGGGTTTTCCGCCCAAAAGCGCCAGGAAACAACGGCCTCGGTCGATTCGCCGTCAAGCCGCGCCGGTAAAGGGATCGCGGCGGATCGACAAGGGTCGTGCAACGATGTTCGCTGCACCACGTTGCGGCATCGCGCGGCGATGTAAACGCGGCGTAAATTCCAGTCGATCCGGGAAGCTTTTCGGAATGTCCGCAGGGCGGTTTTCGACGGCGTCGGGTGAGAGGGCAGCGGGAGGGGGCAGAACGGATAGCCGGGAGGAGGCGCCGGCGGCGCGATGGCCGCCGGGAAAGGGGGAAACGTCGCCCGGAAGGCGCGCGATCAGCGCATGCCGCCCGGCAGCATGCCTTTCATGCCGCGCATCATCTTCATCATGCCGCCGCCCTTGAGCTTCTTCATCATCGATTGCATCTGCTCGAACTGGGACAGCATGCGGTTGACTTCCTGCACCTGCACGCCGGCGCCGGCGGCGATGCGGCGCTTGCGGGCGGCCTTGATCAGTTCCGGCTTGGCGCGCTCGGCCGCGGTCATCGAGTTGATGATGCCTTCCATGCGGCGAACGTTCTTCTCCGCCTGATCCATGTTCGCATTGCCGGCGGCCGCCTGCATTTGCGCCGGCAGCTTGTCGAGCAGGCCGGACAGGCCGCCCATCTTCTTCATCTGCGATAGCTGGGCCTTGAAATCATTCAGGTCGAACTTGCCGCCGCCCTTGATCTTGTTGGCCAGGCCCTCGGCCGCGGCCATGTCCACGCCTTTGCGGGCTTCCTCGACCAGCGCCAGGATGTCGCCCATGCCCAGGATGCGGTTAGCCATGCGGCTCGGGTCGAAGGCTTCCAGGCCATCCAGCTTTTCGGCCACGCCGGCGAACTTGATCGGCTTGCCGGTGATGTGGCGCACCGACAGCGCGGCGCCGCCGCGCGAATCGCCATCCAGCTTGGTCAGCACCACGCCGGTCAGCGGCAGCGCGTCGCTGAAGGCCTTAGCGGTGTTGATCGCATCCTGGCCCAGCATGGCATCGACCACGAACAGGGTTTCGATCGGCTTGACGGCGGCGTGCACGGCGCGGATTTCATCCATCATGGCCTGGTCGATGCCCAGGCGGCCGGCGGTATCGACGATCAGCACTTCGTGGTGGTGCTTCTTGGCGTAATCCAGCGCCGCCAGTGCGATATCGACCGGCTTGTCGGTCGGTTGGCTGGGGAAGAAGTCGGCGCCGGCCTGGCCGGTCACGGTTTGCAGCTGGCCGATCGCGGCCGGACGATAGACGTCGGCGGAGACCGTCAGCACCTTTTTCTTCTTGTTCTCGCGCAGGTATTTGGCCAGCTTGCCGACGGTGGTGGTTTTACCGGCGCCCTGCAGGCCGGCCATCAGGATGATCGCCGGCGGCTGGGTGGCGAAGTTGAGCTGCGAGGCTTCGGCGCCGAGATCGGCGCCCATCAGGCTTGCCAGTTCGCGCTGCACCACGCCCACCAGCGCCTGGCCGGGCGTGAGCGAACCGATCACCTCTTCGCCCAGTGCCTTTTCCTTGACCTTGGCGATGAAGTCGCGCACCGCCGGCAGGGCGACGTCGGCCTCCAGCAGCGCCAGGCGCACTTCGCGCAGCATCTCGGCGGTGTTCGATTCGGTCAGGCGCGCCTCGCCGCGCATGGTTTTGACGACTTTGGCGAGGCGTTGGGTCAGATTGTCTAGCATGGTGATGTCTGCAAATAGGTGGAGCTGCCGCCGCTGGGAAACGGAGTGAACGCGGCATGGGAGCGGGCAATCCCGCATTTTACCCGATCGGCCCCGCGGCGCCCGCGCGGCCGGTGCTGTCCATATGGTGGTTGTAAGGGAAATTAACAGCTTGTACTGGGGGCGGACTTTGTGTATACATTTGGCCTGAATTTCCAAGCGCAGCAAAACCAATAAAGCCCGTTCCAACGCGGCACCCAGATCATCGAGACCCGCCGGCGCGCACCGGCCAACGAAACAATAACGACGCACAAGAGGAGAGTGGAAATGCAAAAGAAACTGATCGCACTGGCGCTGCTGGCCGCCGCCGGCTTTTCGGCATCCAGCCAGGCCGCCGACGAGGTGATCCGCCTGGGCAACCTGAAGTTCGCCCACTATGGCGCGGTGTCCTATATCAAGGAAATCGCTCCCAAGTGCGGTATCAAGGTCGATGAAAAAGTCTTCCCCAAGGGGCCGGACGTGATGCAGGGCATCCTGGCCGGCGAACTGGACGTCGGCACCACCGCCTCCGAAGCCGCCATCTCGGGCCGCGCCAACGGCGCCCCGATCTATGTGGTGGCCGGCTTCGCCAAGGGCGGCGCGCGCCTGGTGGCGGGCAAGGATTCCGGCATCAAGTCGGTCAAGGATCTGAAGGGCAAGAAGGTCGGCGTGACCCGCGGCGGCATCCATGAAGTGCTGCTGGACGCCGAACTGGGCCAGAACGGCCTGTCCGCCAAGGACGTGACCATCGTCTATCTGGCCTTCGCCGATCTGAACCAAGCGCTGCTGGGCAAGAACATCGACGCCATGATGCAAAGCGAGCCGCAGTCCTCGCAGGCCATCAACAAGGGCTTCGGCGTGGAGGTGATGAAGCCTTACGACACCCCGATCGGCGAACCCTATCGCACCATGGTGATGACCGAGAAGTTCTACAAGGAAAAGCGCCCGCTGGCCGAGAAATTCATGAAGTGCTTCCTGGAGGCGACCAAGACCTTCATGGACAAGCCGGAAACCGCCGAGAAGTACGTGCGTGAAGTGATCTTCAAGAACCAGATCACCAAGGAAGACTTCTACGACGCCATCGGCAATTCGCCCTACGCTTACAACATCACGGCCGAGCACATCCAGGTCACCACCGACACGATGGCCAAGTACGGCACCGGCAAGATGGCCAAGCCGCCGGTGGCCAAGGATTGGGTGAAGCTGGACCTGCTCGATGACGCCAAGAAGAGCATGAACCTCAAGTAAGGCGGGAACACATGGCAAAGCAAAAGACGGGGGGCGTCCTGCAAGGGTTGCTGGTGCCCCTGATCGTGATCGCGATCTGGGAAGGGGCGTCGCGCGCGGGCTGGATCAATCCGCAGATCCTGCCCTCGCCCTGGGCGGTGCTGCACAAATGGTACGAGTACGCCACGCCGATGAAGCCCTATGACGCGGGCGCCGACGGCAGCTGGCTGGCCTGGGCCTTCTCCGGCGAGCTGGTGATGGACGCCATCGGCAGCTTGTATCGGGTGATCGCAGGCTTCGTCATCGGCGCCGGCCTGGCGCTGCCGCTGGGCCTGCTGATGGGGTCCAGCCAGCGCATCTACGGCCTGATGAACCTGACCGTGCAGGTGATCCGCCCGATTCCGCCGATCGCCTACATTCCGCTGGCGATTCTGTGGTTCGGCCTGGGCAATCCGCCGGCGCTGTTCCTGATCTCCCTGGGGGCGTTCTTCCCGGTGCTGATGAACACCATCGCCGGCGTGCGCCAGGTGGACAGCATCTACCTGCGCGCGGCGCGCAACCTGGGCGCCAGCCAAAGCACGCTGTTCATGCGGGTGATGCTGCCGGCGGCGGTGCCCTACATCCTGTCGGGTGTGCGCATCGGCATCGGCACGGCCTTCATCGTGGTGATCGTGGCCGAGATGATCGCGGTCAGCAACGGCCTGGGCTTCCGCATCATGGAGGCGCGCGAGTATTTCTGGTCCGACAAGATCATTGCCGGCATGATCACCATCGGCCTGCTGGGCCTGGCGATCGACCTGGGCATGAGCCGCCTGAACAACTATATGCTGCGCTGGCACCGCGGGCTGGAGAACTGAGATGAGCGACAAGCTTTCTTCCCCGCAGATCGCCATCTCGGGCGTGAACAAGGTCTTCAAGACCGACGACCGCGAGGTCGTGGCGCTGAAGGACATCGACCTGGAGATCCCCGACGGCCAGTTCGTCTGCCTGCTGGGCCCCTCGGGCTGCGGCAAATCGACGCTGCTCAACGCCATCGCCGGCTTTGCGCTGCCTTCCTCCGGCAGCATCCTGACCGACGGCAAGCTGGTACAGGAGCCGGGGCCGGACCGGGGCATGGTGTTCCAGGAATATGCGCTGTTTCCCTGGATGACGGTGGAGCAGAACGTCGCCTTCGGCCTGGAGATCAAGGGCATGCCCAAGGCCGAGATCGGGCAGCGCGTGACCCAACTGCTGGACAAGCTGGGCCTGATCGATTTCCGCACCCGCTTCCCCAAGGACCTGTCGGGCGGCATGCGCCAACGGGTGGCGATCGCCCGCGTACTGGCGCTGGATTCGCCCATCATGCTGATGGACGAACCCTTCGGCGCGCTGGATGCGCTGACCCGCCGCAACCTGCAAGACGAGCTGCTGCGCATCTGGGACGAGTTCAAGAAGACCATCGTTTTCGTCACCCATAGCATCGAGGAGGCGATCTACCTGGCCGACCGCATCGTGGTCATGACCTATCGTCCCGGCACCATCAAGCGCGACATGCTGGTCACGCTACCGCGCCTGCGCGATCCGGCCGATCCCGAGTTCAACGCCCTCAAGCGCGAACTCGGCCAGCTGGTGATGGAGGAGCAGCAGCGTCATCACAATGCGGAAATGAAGGCGGCGGCGGTCGATTGATTCAAGCTCCACGGCAACACTGCACGGCAGGTTTTCCTGCCGTGTTTCGTTTGGGCGTGCAAATCCGTGTTCGGCCGGCATCCGGATGCGGTGGCCGGACTTTATTTGCGCCAAATCGCCTCTATATATAGAGGCAGCATTTTTTCGCGCCGGGCCGACACCGGCCATCCGAAGCCGCGGCGCGGCTCATCTGCCGCGATCGCCGCCCCCGGGCGGGACTGCGCCGCGGGGGCGACGCCCGACATGGTGTAAACTTAGCCGATGCAAACTTACTTTTTCATCCTGGCCGCGCTGCTCTATCTGGGGTGCGCCTTCATGCCTTCGGAGCGGCGCACGCCGATTTCCCTGGGCATCGTGATCGGCTGGGTCCTGCATGGCGGGGCGCTGCTGTCGGACATGTTCGCACCCGACGCCCTGCGGGTCGGGTTTGCGGTGATGCTCTCGGCCACGCTGTGGATCTCGGTGGCCGCCTACTGGCTGGAAAACCGCAACTTCTCGCTGGACAGCATGCGCGTGCTGGTGCTGCCGGTGGCAGCGGTGTCGGTGGTGCTGCCCAGTATCTTCCCTGGCAACATGATCGCGCTGGCCGGGAAATCGGACTGGTTCCTGGCGCACATCGCCATTTCCATTCTGGCCTATAGTACGTTGACCATCGCCGCCTTCCATGCCGTGCTGATGGTGCTGCAGGAGTCGCGGCTGCACACGCGCCCCGGCCCGGCGGCGCAGACCGGCTGGTTCGCCATGGCGCTGGATCGTCTGCCGGCGCTGCTGACCATGGAAAAATTGCTGTTCCGCCTGATCGGCTTCGGTTTCGTGTTGCTGACGCTGACCGTGCTGTCGGGCGTGGTTTTCTCCGAGCAGTTGTTCGGGACGCCGTTCCGCTGGGATCACAAGACGGTCTTCACCATGCTGTCCTGGGTGTTGTTTGGCCTGCTCCTGGCCGGTCGCCGCTGGCAGGGATGGCGGGGGCGCACCGCGCTGAGCTTCACGCTGGCCGGTTTCGCCATCCTTTTATTGGCTTATGTGGGCAGCCGGTTCGTGCTTGAAGTCGTGCTGCATCGGGTACTGACATGAAATATCTGATCTGGCTGGTGGTATTGCTGGCCGTGGTGGTGTGGTTCCAGCGCGCCAAGAAATCCATGCTGGCGGGCAGCGATGCTGCCGGTGACTCCGCGGGCGACGCGGCGGCCGGCGGCATGCCGCGCCCCAAGGCCTCGCGTTTCAAGCGTCGCTCCGACAGCGGCGCCGAGACCATGGTGCAGTGCGCGCACTGCGGCATCCACTTCCCGGTTTCCGAAGCCGTGGTGCACGCCTCCGGCGCCCACTATTGTTCGGAAGAGCACCGCCGCCTGGCCTCCTTCTGATCCATGACGACTTCTCCCTCCGACGCCGGTATCTGGTTCATCGACGGCGACGGCTGGTGCAATGCCGCGCGCCGCGAACCGTCCCCGAACTGCGATGAGCGCCCCGACGGCTGCATCACCGACCTGCTGGTGGTCCACAACATCAGCCTGCCGCCCGGCGTGTTCGGCGGTCCCTATATAGCCGATCTGTTCTGCAACCGGCTCGATTACGAGGCCGATCCTTATTTCGACCAGTTGAGACCACTGCGGGTCTCGGCCCATTTTCTCATCCGCCGCGACGGCGAGGTGGTGCAGTTCGTTCCGGCCAACCGCCGCGCCTGGCACGCCGGGGTCTCGGTCTTCGACGGGCGCGAGCGCTGCAACGACTTTTCGATCGGCATCGAGCTCGAAGGCACCGACTTCGAAGCCTTCGCCGAGGCCCAGTACCCAGCCCTGGCGCGCCTCACCGCGGCCCTGGCCGAGCGCTATGCGCTCACCGCCGTGGCCGGCCACGAGCACATCGCCCCGGCGCGCAAGACCGATCCTGGCCCCTTCTTCGACTGGGGGCGCTACCGCCGCGAATTGGCGGAAATAATTAACGGGGCGCAATTGCGCTTCCCCTCTGGGCTCCACAAAAGTCAAGCATGAGCGACACAAAATTTCCAGAAATAGCGGTTGCAACATCGGAATGCCGATACTAGAATTAGTCTCAATCGATCTTTTGGTACTAGATGTAGTGTTCTTGTAAGCTCAACGTTGTATCCGGGTCTTCATCCGCAAACGGCCCGCAAAGGCAGTGCTTCAGAAGGTAAAAGGTTCGCGGCGAAGTAACAAGTACTAGAACGCCTCCCGTTTTTGCCTTCTTTCAATCGTTCTTACTCATCAGTTTCAAGCAGTTTTTGCGTCAGCATGGCTATCCGCGCAAGGGGATGGTCATTGTGGGACGCTTCTGTCGTTCGCGAACCTCCCGGCAGGTAGGGGGTTCTAATTTAGCAACTCGGGGCAATCGTGTCGGTTGCCTGACTTTGTATCTAGGAGGCTAAGTGCGCTCAACTCAAGAAATTTCCGTTAAATCTCCTGCCGCGTTTGGCACGTCCGCCGCTGATCTGGCCGTGTCTCCCGACACCGCCCAGGCATCCGCCGCGAAGGCCGGTTCCGGCCTGGGCGAATACCGCATCATCCGCCGCAACGGCGCGGTGGTCGGTTTCGAACCTTCCAAGATTTCCATCGCCGTGACCAAGGCCTTCCTGGCGGTCAACGGTGGCCAGGGCGCCGCTTCGGCGCGCGTGCGCGAGATGGTCGAGCAGCTGACCACCAACGTGGTCTCGGCGCTGGTGCGCCGCCAGCCGACCGGCGGCACGTTCCATATTGAAGATATCCAGGACCAGGTCGAACTGGCCCTGATGCGTTCGGGCGAGCACGACGTCGCTCGCGCCTACGTGCTGTACCGCGCCAAGCGCATGGAAGAGCGCGCCCAGCAAGGCGCCGCCGCCAAGACCGAAATCGCTGCCCCGCAACTGCGCGTGGTGGAGGATGGCCAAAGCCGTCCGCTGGACATCGCCGAAGTGCGCGCCCTGATCGACGCCGCCTGCGTCGGCCTGGAAAAGCACGTGGATGGCGACGCCATCCTGGCCGAGACCGTCAAGAACCTGTACGACGGCGTGCCCGTCGAAGAGCTGTACAAGTCCGCCATCCTGGCTGCCCGCGCGCTGATGGAAAAGGACCCTGCCTACAGCCAGGTGACCTCGCGCCTGCTGATGCACACCATCCGCAAGGAAGTGTTCGGCAAGGAAGTGGCCCAGGCCGATGCGCCTGCCGAGTACCTGGAGTACTTCCCGGCCTACGTCAAGAAGGGTATCGACGCCGAGCTGCTGGACACCAAGCTGGGCCAGTTCGACCTGGCCAAGCTGGCCGCCGCCATCAAGCCCGAGCGCGACCTGCAATTCGGCTACATCGGCCTGCAGACCCTGTACGACCGTTACTTCCTGCACATCCGCGGCACCCGCATCGAAATGCCGCAGGCTTTCTACATGCGCGTGGCGATGGGCCTGTCGCTCAATGAAATCGACCGCGAAACACGCGCCATCGAGTTCTACGACCTGCTGTCCTCGTTCGACTTCATGAGCTCGACCCCGACCCTGTTCAACTCGGGCACCCTGCGTTCGCAGCTCTCGTCGTGCTACCTGACCACCGTCGCCGACGACCTCGACGGCATCTACGAAGCCATCAAGGAAAACGCCCTGCTGGCCAAGTTCGCCGGCGGCCTGGGTAACGACTGGACCCCGGTGCGCGCCCTGGGCGCCCACATCAAGGGCACCAACGGCAAGTCGCAGGGCGTGGTGCCGTTCCTGAAGGTGGTCAACGACACCGCCGTGGCGGTCAACCAGGGCGGCAAGCGCAAGGGCGCGGTCTGCGCCTACCTGGAAACCTGGCACATGGACATCGAGGAATTCCTCGAACTGCGCAAGAACACCGGCGACGACCGCCGCCGCACGCACGACATGAACACCGCGAACTGGATTCCCGACCTGTTCATGAAGCGCGTGATGGAAAAGGGCGAGTGGACCCTGTTCTCGCCGTCCGACACCCCGGATCTGCACGACAAGTTCGGCCGTGCGTTCGAAGAAGCCTACACCGGCTATGAAGCCAAGGCCGCCAGCGGCGAGCTCAAGCTGTTCAAGAAGGTCCAGGCCAACGACCTGTGGCGCAAGATGCTGTCCATGCTGTTCGAGACCGGCCATCCCTGGATCACTTTCAAGGATCCTTGCAACATCCGTTCGCCGCAGCAGCACGTGGGCGTGGTGCACAGCTCCAACCTGTGCACCGAGATCACCCTGAACACCAACGATTCCGAAATCGCGGTGTGCAACCTGGGTTCGGTCAACCTGCCGGCGCACCTGGTCAACGGCGAGCTGGATCATGCCAAGCTGCAGCGCACCATCCGCACCGCGATGCGCATGCTGGACAACGTCATCGACATCAACTACTACGCCGTCAAGAAGGCGCGTGATTCCAACCTGCGCCACCGTCCGGTGGGCATGGGCATCATGGGCTTCCAGGACTGCCTGCACATGAAGCGCGTGCCGTACGCGTCGATGGACGCCGTCGCCTTCGCCGACCGTTCGATGGAAGCCGTCTGCTACTACGCCTACTGGGCTTCGACCGAGCTGGCCGAAGAACGCGGCCGTTACGCCTCCTACCGCGGTTCGCTGTGGGATCGCGGCATCCTGCCGCAGGATTCCCTGAAGCTGCTGGCCGAAGAACGCGGCGGCTACCTGGAAGCCGACAGCTCCGAAACCATGGACTGGACTGCCCTGCGTGCTCGCATCAAGGAACACGGCATGCGCAATTCGAACTGCGTGGCGATCGCTCCGACCGCGACCATTTCGAACATCATCGGCGTGTCGGCTTGCATCGAGCCGACCTACCAGAACCTGTACGTGAAGTCGAACCTGTCGGGCGAATTCACCGAAATCAACGAGTACCTGGTGCGCGACCTGAAGGCCCGCGGCCTGTGGGACGAAGTCATGATTTCCGACCTGAAGTATTTCGACGGCAGCCTGGCCAAGATCGACCGCATCCCGCAAGACCTGCGCGACATCTATGCCACCGCCTTCGAAGTGGATCCGTCCTGGCTGGTGGAAGCCGCATCGCGCCGCCAGAAGTGGATCGACCAGGCCCAGTCGCTGAACATCTACATGGCCGGCGCTTCCGGCAAGCGCCTGGATGAAACCTACAAGCTGGCATGGCTGCGCGGTCTGAAGACCACCTATTACCTGCGCACCATCGGCGCCACCCACACCGAGAAGTCCACTTCCCGCGCCGGCGCCCTGAACGCCGTGGCGGTGGACGGCGGCGCCGGCAGCTCGGCGGCCTCGGCTTCGGCTCCGGCCGTGCCGGCAGCGCCGATCGCTTCGGCGGCGGCAGCCTCGGCGGCCTATGTGATGCCCAACCCCGGCGCTTCGATCGACGCCGACGGTCCGGTCTGCACCATGCGTCCGGGCGACCCGGGCTTCGAAGAGTGCGAGGCCTGCCAGTAAGAAGCCAGGAACGGCCCGGGCAAGCGAATCAGGGAATGGCCCGCTGATGAGGATGATCAATGTCTTCTTCGGCGCCAGCAGATAAGCTTTCCGGGCCGGCCTTCTCAGCCGGCGCATCGCGGTGAACTTCACCGGATGCGCCGTTGTCACCTGAATAGCTACCCATGCCGCGCCCGGTTCATCCGATCCGCCCGGCAGCCACCGAACAAATACAGAGGAAACAGACATGCTCTCTTGGGATGATGAAGCAAAGCCGGCCCAGCAGCCGCGCACTCCGCACATGCCGCAGCCTCAGCTGCAACCCGCCTTCGGCAATCCGCTCAACGACGCCGCGCTGAACCCGGCGCTGGTCAGCCGCGACGCGCCGGTGGACACCACCCGCCGCGTCAACGCCGCCGACAAGCGCATCATCAACGGCCACACCGACGTCAACCAGCTGGTGCCGTTCAAGTACAAGTGGGCCTGGGACAAGTACCTGGCCGGTTGCGCCAACCACTGGATGCCGCAGGAAATCAACATGCAGCGCGACATCGAGCTGTGGAAGAACCCCAACGGCCTGACCGACGACGAGCGTCGCCTGGTCAAGCGCAACCTGGGCTTCTTCGTGACCGCCGACTCGCTGGCCGCCAACAACATCGTGCTGGGCACCTACCGCCACATCACCGCGCCGGAGTGCCGCCAGTACCTGCTGCGCCAGGCCTTCGAAGAAGCGATCCACACCCACGCCTACCAGTACATCGTCGAGTCGCTGGGCCTGGATGAAGCCGAGATCTTCAACGCGTATCACGAAGTCGAATCGATCCGCGACAAGGACGAGTTCCTGATCCCGTTCATCGACACGCTGACCAATCCGGAATTCAAGACCGGCACCGTCGAGACCGACCAGGCGCTGCTGAAGTCGCTGATCGTTTTCGCGTGCATCATGGAAGGCCTGTTCTTCTACGTCGGCTTCACGCAGATCCTCGCGCTGGGCCGCCAGAACAAGATGATGGGCGCCGCCGAGCAGTATCAATACATCCTGCGCGACGAGTCGATGCACTGCAACTTCGGCATCGATCTGATCAACACGGTGAAGATGGAGAACCCGCATCTGTGGACTCCGGAATTCCGCGAAGAGATCAAATCGTTGTTTTTACGCGCGGTGGAGTTGGAATATCGTTACGCAGAGGATACAATGCCGCGAGGCGTGCTCGGGTTGAACGCAACGATGTTCAAGGGCTACCTCCGATTCATCGCTAATCGTCGCGCACAGCAAATCGGATTGGACCCGCTGTTCGCACAAGAAGAAAATCCGTTCCCGTGGATGAGCGAGATGATCGATCTGAAGAAGGAGCGCAACTTCTTCGAGACACGTGTCATCGAATACCAAACCGGGGGCGCGCTGAGTTGGGAATGACGTGCAGTCTCGAAGTACTCTTCAGCGAGACATGAATGCACAACGGCAGTCGGGTAGCTTGCAAGATGCCCGGCTGCTGAAACTGAAAGGCACACGCCAAATTAATGAACAGTCAGAGACCGAACCATTCTTCTCTGTTATCGCCGCTTAACCCCTTCGTGTCGGGTAAGGCGGCTTTTCCTTTGAAAAACCTGATGGTTTTTCAGGAGTGCTATTCCGACGCTGGCGTTTGAACACGCTGGCGTTTTTTTTGGCTTTGCGCCTGCTCCCGTAGTTGACCATATCCTGCCCGATGCGCGGGGACTACCGGAGGGGCGTAGCCAAGATAGCTGAAGCGCTGCATAGGTGAGGGGATGCAGCAGTTCAGCTGGTGCCGAATTCATTAGCGCAAGCGACAGGCTGCTTGCGCCGATGAATAGCCCGCCCGCGTCATCGCGATGTCGCTGGAGGGTTGCTTATATCAAGCTTGATTTTTTCCATTCACGTGAAGAAGGAGAAACAAAATGGCAACAGCAGCAAAGAAGCCAGCGGCCAAGAAGCCCGCTGCAAAGAAGCCGGCAGCCGCCAAGGCAGCCGCAGCTCCGAAGAAGGTTGTCGCCGCTAAGGCAGCAGCTCCGAAGAAGGCCGTCGCCGCCAAGGCAGCAGCACCGAAGAAGGCAGTCGCTGCCAAGAAGCCGGTCGCCGCCAAGAAGGCAGCAGCACCGAAGAAGGCAGTCGCTGCCAAGAAGCCGGTCGCCGCCAAGAAGGCAGCAGCACCGAAGAAGGCAGTCGCCGCCAAGAAGCCGGTCGCCGCCAAGAAGGCAGCAGCTCCGAAGAAGGCAGTCGCCGCCAAGAAGCCGGTCGCCGCCAAGAAGGCAGCAGCACCGAAGAAGGCAGTCGCCGCCAAGAAGCCGGTCGCCGCCAAGAAGGCAGCAGCTCCGAAGGCAGCAGCCGCCAAGAAGCCGGTCGCCGCCAAGAAGGCAGCAGCTCCGAAGGCAGCAGCCGCTAAGAAGCCGGCAGCCGCCAAGAAGGTTGCAGCGCCGAAGAAGGCAGCCGCTCCGAAGGCAGCAGCTGCCAAGAAGCCGGCAGCCGCCAAGAAGGCAGCAGCTCCGAAGGCCGCCGCAGCAGCACCGGCCGTCAAGACCGTGCTGAACCCGGCAGCCGCATGGCCGTTCCCGACCGGCACCAGCCGTCCGTAAGATCGGCTTGCAGGTCGCCTGATCTTTTTCAGGCAAAATCCCGCTGTATGGCTTCGCGCCATGCAGCGGTTTTTTTTGTCCGCGGCTTTCCGCGGCTTTCCGCTGCTTTCCGCTGCTTTCTTTCCTCCCGCTTTTGCCGGGGCGACATGCGCCGGCGAAGCAGCACCAAAGCCGCCATCCGTACGCATTTACATGCACATGGGCCTGGCAAACTGCCGAGATGGCACAATATGGGGTCGAAGGAAGCGCGCGCCGCCGCGGCGGGACGCTTGGCGATTGCGCCAATGCGCTCTAGTATGTGCGCTGCAAGTCCGGCCGTCCCGGCCGCCAGCTTAGTCACCGATGGAGAACTCCGTGCTGCATAGTATTTTCATGTTGATCGTCGATGCCGTCGCCAGCATTCTGGCCGGCGTCATGCTGCTGCGTTTCTGGATGCAGGTGGTGCGGGTGCGCCCGCCGCAATCGGTCGGGCAGTTCGTCTATCAGCTCTCGGACTGGCTGGTGAAGCCGCTGCGTCGGGTCATGCCGGGCGGCGCCTATGACTGGGCCAGCCTGTTGGGCGCATTCATCATCGTGCTGCTGTCCATCATCGCCGCGGTGGGCATCGATTCCGGCTTCGACTTCAAGACCATTCTCCTGCTTTCGCTGGTGCGCTTCTTCCAGTGGATCTTCTACGGCTTCATGGCCACGCTGATCATCGAAGCCATCTTCAGTTGGGTCAATCCGTATGCGCCGCTGGCGCCCTTCGTGCGGGCGCTCAACGAGCCATTGTTGCGCCCCCTGCGCCGCGTCATCCCGCTGATCGGCGGCGTCGATCTGTCGCCGCTGGCGGCACTGATCCTGCTGCAGATCGCGGTGCGCGTGGTCAGCACGCTGCTGCTGGCGCTGGCCTGAGCTTCGCCGGATGGCGTCGCCCTCCGCGCGGCGGCCAAATAAAAAAGCCGGACAGATGTCCGGCTTTTTTCATGGCCAGCGGCCAGGCGCATGCTTACTGCTGCTTACTGCTTCTTCTTCGCCGACCATTGCTCCAGCGCGTGCATGGTGTTTTCCACATGCTTCTCCGGATTCATGTCGGTGTATTCGTAGAGGATGGAATGGTCGGGCGCGATCACATACGAGGTGCGGCTGGCGCGCTCGGCGTTCTTGTTCAGTACGGCGTCGTAGGACTTCATGATCTTCTGGTCGACATCGGCCGCCACCGCGAACTTGCTGCGGCATTCGCTCACCGAGAACTTGTTGAGGGTTTCGATGCTGTCGGCCGAGACGCCGATCACGGTCGCGCCCAGCGCCTTGTAGCGGTCGGTAGCCTCGGCGAACAGGTGGGCTTCGATGGTGCAGCCGGCGGTGAAGGCCGCCGGGTAGAAGTACAGCACCACGGGACCCTTCTTCAGCGCCGACGATAGCGAGAAGGTCGATACCTGGCCGCCCAGCGAAGCCGGGGCGGAAAATTCGGGCGCTTTTTCGCCGGGTTTGAGCACCGCCAGGGCCGGCTGCGCCAGCAGCGCGGCACCCAGCAGCAGCGAGGCGGCGGCAACGCGGCGCAGGTCGCGGGTGGTCGAGACAGGGAAAGCAGTTTGCATGGTCAATCTCCTTGATATGTCTGGCACGCCCGCGGGCAACCCCGATCAACCGAAGCGGTAGCCGAAGGCCTTGTGGAAGCGCTCTTCGATCTCGGCCTTGGACGGCGCGTGGTTCTGCGGGCCTTGCGAAGCGATCTTGATCGAACCCATCAGGCTGGCTAGACGGCCGGTGGTTTCCCAGTCGTAGCCTTCGGTCAGGCCGTGCAGCATGCCGGCGCGGAAAGCATCGCCGCAGCCGGTCGGATCGGCGATCTTGTCGGCCTGCACGCAGGGGATGTCGAATTTCTTGCCGCCGGTGAAGATTTCGGCGCCCAGCTCGCCGCGGGTCACCACCAGTGCCGATACGCGCTCGGCGATCTGCGCCAGCGTCAGGCCGGTGCGCGCGGTCAGCATCTCGGCTTCATAATCGTTCACGGCCACGTAGGTCGCCAGTTCGATGAAGTTCTTCAGCTCATCGCCGCCGAACATCGGCATGCCCTGACCCGGATCGAAAATCAGCGGGATCTTCAGGTCGCCCGCCTGCTGGGCGTGCTGCAGCATGCCGTCGCGGCCATCAGGCGCAACGATCACGAACTTGACGGCGCCGGCGTCAGCCACCTTGTTTTCATGCGACCAGCTCATTGCGCCGGGGTGGAAGGCGTTGATCTGGTTGCCGTCGGCGTCGGTGGTAATGAAGCACTGGCCGGTGAAGGAGGATTCGATCTGGCGCACGCACTTGGTCGTGATGCCCAGTTCGGCAAAGCGCTCCATGTAAGGCGCGCTATCCACGCCCACGGTCGCCATGATGACGGGATCACCGCCCAGGAGCTTCAGGTTGTACGCGATATTGCCGGCGCAGCCGCCGAATTCGCGGCGCATGGTGGGCACCAGGAAGGACACGTTGACCTTGTGCAGCTGGTCGGCCAGCAGGGCGTCGGAGAAGCGGCCCTCGTATTGCATGATGTTGTCGTAGGCCAGGGAACCGCAGATCAGAGAGCTCATGGGAGAGAAGTAAAAAGGTTGTGAATGCCGCATTGTAGAAGAAAGCGGCGCAGACTTCAGCAAGGCCGCCTTTTTTGCGGCCCGGCCAGGAAGGAATCTCAGGGGTAGAACAGATAGATGCGGTAGCCCGACACCAGCGCGTCGTTCAGCTCGAAAGTCAGCTTGACCTGCTGCTCGCTCTCGCCGCCAATGCCGGCCTCCACCGCCTGGGCATTGGGCAGGTACTCGCGGGGACGGAACACCCGGCGCACCACGGCCTTTTCATCGTCGTTATTGAGCGTGAGTTCGATATGCGGCCAAGCCTGCGGGCTGGCGCTGCGGTTGCGCATCACCAGCGTCAGCGCGTAGATGTTCTGGTTGGGCGGCACCACCTGCAGTTCGTTGGACTCCAGCGACAGGCGCTCGATCTCGGCCGGCAGGCCCACGGTGCAATGGAAGGCGGCGCACATGCCGTTGAGCATGGGGCGCAGCGGCGGCGCGGCGGCGGCCAGGGGATTGCGCCAGTAATAGATGGATTGCAGCAGCAGGAGCGGCACCATCACTCCGGCCAGGATCATCATCGCCATCTTCACGACGTGGCCAATGCGCTCCTTGCGCTCGGCGTTCCTGACGAAAGCGGGCTCCTCGGCGTCCTCGTCTTCATTGCTTGCTTCAGCGTGTTCCGCTTCTTCTTCGGCCGTGCTGTCGACATCATCCTGCCGCGCGGCGGCGTCTTCATAGGCCGTGAAGGGATCGTCGTCGCCGGCTTGCGCATCGGCGGAAGACCGCCGCAGCAGAGAGGCGGTGTCGATTTCCTCCGCAGCCGATGCCGCCGGGGCAGGCTGAGACGCAAACGACGGCGTCGTATCGCCCGGTGCTTGTCCGAGCGGTTCCGGCGATTTCAGCGGCGTGCCGAGGTCAGGGATGTAACCGGGGCTGGCCGGTGAGCGGAAGACCTTGGGTTCCGCGACCGCGGGGATGGGCGCGGACGTTTCAGCCGGCGCCAGCGCCGGTGCGGCAGGCGGGGGCGCGGTGTTTGAGGCGTTCAAGGCGTTCGAGGCGGCCGCGGCCGGAGCAGCCGGGCGCGTCTGGCTTGCCGGCATGGCGGGCGCGTTGACCTCCGGAATGGCCTCCGAAGGCGTCACGGCAGGTGGCGGGGAAACGGCCGGAGCCGGCTGCGCGCCGGCGGCAGGCTGGGCCTTGCTGCCCGGCGCCGGATGGTAGAGGCCGTCGCTGACGCTGGCTTCGACCAGGAATTCCTGGCCATTGAAGACTTCGCGGCAACTGCCGCAGCGAACCAGGCCGCCGCGCAGTTTAAGCTGGTCGCTGGCGACCCTGAAGATGGTAAGGCAGTGCGGACATTGGGTCGCCAACGCCATGTATTACTCCGGCAGGCGGCCTGCGAGGGCCACCCAGCCTTCGTGTTCGGCCCACACCGTCAGCGGGACGTAGGGCGCGTAGGCGGCGATCACTTCGTCCGCCTGGCGATCCAGCACGCCAGACAGCACCAGCGACCCGCCCGGACGCACGCGTCCGGCCAGCATCGGCGCCATCAGTTGCAGCGGGCCGGCCAGGATATTGGCCACCACGATGTCGAAGCGCTCACCTTCCGGATGGGCCTGGGCGAAGGGCTCGGGCAGGAAATAGGCGACTTCGCAGCGGTTGCGCTCGGCATTGTGCTGAGCCGCTTCCAGCGCCTGGGGATCGATGTCCACGCCGATCACCTGCGGCACGCCGACCTTGGCCGCGACCAGGGCCAGGATGCCGGAGCCGCAGCCGTAGTCCAGCAGCGTCTGCGCGCCGATGGCCTGCGATTCCAGCCATTCCATGCACAGCCGGGTGGTCGGGTGGCTGCCGGTGCCGAAGGCCAGGCCCGGGTCGAGCTCCAGCAACAGCGCATCCGGATCGGCCGGGGCGTCGTGCCAGCTCGGCACCACCCAGATGCGGCGGCCGATGTGGATGGGCTCGAACTGGGATTGCGTCAGGCGCACCCAGTCCTGCTCTTCCACATCGCGGGTGGCGAAGGGCAGCGCATAGTCCAGGCCGATGGCCTTGGCCGCATCGGTCACGATGGCGGCGTGGTCGGCATCCTTGCCGGCCAGCGCCACCACGCGGCTGCGGTCCCAGGCGGCTTGCTCGGGCTCCATGCCCGGCTCGCCGAACAGCGGACGTTCGGCATCGGTGCCTTCGTCCGCGTCCTCCACCGACACCGACAGGGCACCAGCCTCCATCAGGGCGTCGGACAGCTCCTCCGCCTGGTCGCGCGCCACTTCGATGACGATTTCAACCCAACCCATGCTTGCCTTCTTTCACTTCTTCGCGGATTTATCGGCGTCCGAAGCCGGACGTTCCGACAACTTATGTTCCAGATAATGGATATTGGTTCCGCCTTCGAAGAAGCGTGCGTCCACCATCAGTTCGCGGTGCAGCGGGATATTGGTCGAGATGCCCTCGACCACCATTTCCGACAGCGCGATCTGCATGCGGCGGATGGCCTGCTCGCGCGTGGAACCGTAAGCGATCACCTTGCCCACCATGGAGTCATAGTTGGGCGGGACGAAATAGCCGGCGTACACGTGCGAATCGACGCGGATGCCGGGGCCGCCCGGCACGTGCCAGGCGGTGATGCGGCCGGGCGAGGGGATGAACTTGAACGGATCCTCGGCGTTGATGCGGCACTCGATGGCATGGCCCTTGAGCTCGATGTCGCGCTGGCGATAGCGCAGCTTTTCGCCGGCGGCGATGCGAATCTGCTCTTGCACGATGTCCACGCCGGTGATCATTTCGGTGACCGGGTGTTCCACCTGCACGCGGGTGTTCATCTCGATGAAGTAGAACTCTTCGTTTTCGTACAGGAATTCGAAGGTGCCGGCGCCGCGGTAGTTCATCTTGCGGCAGGCTTCGGCGCAGCGTTCGCCGATCTTCTCGATGATCTTGCGCGGGATGCCTGGTGCCGGCGCTTCCTCGATCACCTTCTGGTGGCGACGCTGCATGGAGCAGTCGCGCTCGCCCAGCCAGATGGCTTGCTTGTGCTCGTCGGCCAGGATCTGGATTTCCACGTGGCGCGGATTTTCCAGATACTTCTCCATATAGACTTCCGGATTGCCGAATGCGGCGCCCGCTTCGGTCTTGGTCATGGTCACGGCATTGATCAGCGCGGCCTCGGTATGCACCACGCGCATGCCGCGTCCGCCGCCGCCGCCGGCCGCCTTGATGATGACCGGATTGCCGATCTTGCGGGCGATCTGGACGATCTCCTTGGGGTTGTCAGGCAGGGCGCCTTCCGAACCCGGCACGCAGGGCACGCCGGCGCGGATCATGGCCTGCTTGGCCGAGACCTTGTCGCCCATCATGCGGATGTTTTCGGCGCGCGGGCCGATGAAGACGAAGCCGGACTTTTCCACGCGTTCGGCGAAATCGGCGTTTTCCGACAGGAAGCCGTAGCCCGGATGGATCGCCTGGGCGTCGGTCACTTCGGCGGCGCTGATGATGGCCGGCATGTTCAGGTACGACAGCGGCGACGGCGCGGGGCCGATGCACACCGACTCGTCGGCCAGCTTCACGTATTTGGCTTCGCGGTCGGCCTCGGAGTGCACGACCACGGTCTTGATGCCCAATTCGCGGCAGGCGCGCTGGATACGCAGGGCAATTTCGCCACGATTGGCGATCAGGATTTTTTCAAACATAACAGGAATGAGGCGTCGCTAAGATCAAGCGTTATAGGTTCCGGATGACGGGCCGCGCCGCGCATTGCCAGCGCTGGTGCGCTGAAGTCGCATCGCGCTGCGGCCCGCATCGACAGTACAGCATTTCCACTTCGATTGCCGCCCGCGGGCGGCGTCATCCGGCCAGGCCGGGAGGCTTCTTCGCGATCAGCCCAGCACGAACAGCGGCTGGCCGAATTCGACCGGCTGGCCGTTTTCCACCAGGATCTGCTTGACCACGCCACCCTTGTCGGTGTCGATCTCGTTCAACAGCTTCATCGCTTCGATGATGCACAGGGTATCGCCTTCCTTGACTTCCTTGCCCACTTCGACGAACGCCGGAGCGCCCGGTGCGGAGGAACGGTAGAAGGTGCCGACCATGGGCGATTTCACGATATAGCCTTCCGGCACGGCGGCCGGGGCGGCTGCCGCAGCGGGAGCGGCAGCCACCGGAGCGGCGGCGATCGGGGCGGCGGCCGGCGCATACGCAGCCTGTTGCGGCACCATCACGACCTGATTCTGTGCATTCGGGGAAGACTTGACGATCCTGACCTTGCTTTCGCCTTCGGTGACTTCCAGCTCTTCGATGGCCGATTCAGCAACCAGGTCGATCAGCGTCTTGAGTTTTCGTAAATCCATTTGAATCCCTCGGAATGTAGATGAGTAGTGTTGTTAAGGAAGCGCCGGCTGTCCATGGCGGCCGGCGCTATCGGTGCAATGCTTGTTGCGTATTTATTGCTGTTGGTTGATGCGATCCCTTCGGGCGGGGCGATCCCGGCCGTCAGGATTGACGCAGCCAGTAGTCGATCGCCAGGCGATAGCCATCGACGCCGAAGCCGCACATGACTGCCCGGGCAATGCCGGACAGGTATGAAAAATGACGAAATTCCTCACGCTGATGAATATTGGAAATATGCACTTCCACGAAGGGGATGGCCACGCCGGCCAGCGCATCGCGCAGCGCTACGCTGGTATGGGTCAGTCCGCCGGGGTTGATGACGATGGCATCCACGCCCTCCTGGCGGGCTTGCTGGATGCGGTCGATCAGGGCGCCTTCATGGTTGCTCTGGAATGCCTGCAGGCGGATGCCCGCGGCGCTTGCCTGTTCCTGCGCCAGCTTCTCGACATCGGCCAGCGTGGTCGATCCGTAGACTTCCGGCTCCCGGGTCCCGAGCAGATTCAGGTTCGGGCCATTCAGGAGTAGGAGGTGTTTTGCCATGGAGATTAAGCTCCGTTTGACGACGATGCGCGCATTTTGCCGTCAAATGGCATCATTTGGCAAGAAAAACTTTCTTTTCGCGGATTTACAGTTGGGAGAGGTCTTGGCGCAGCTCGTCGAACTTCAAGCGGCCGAGGTAGATCTTTTTGACTTTGCCGTCCTTGCCCACCAGAGCGGTGAACGGGAGGCCGCCGGCCTGATTGCCGAATTGTCTCAGCAGATCGGTGGCGCCGGTTCCGGCAACGAAGAGAGGATAGCGGATTTGGTACTTTTCCGCAAATTTGGCGATATTTTCCTGACTATCGACGCCAATTCCCAGAATTTGCACGGGCGCGATTTCCTGCAGCAAGGCTGTCAGCTCAGGCATTTCCTCGACGCAGGGGCCGCACCAGGTGGCCCAGAAGTTGACCACCAGCGGCTTGCCCTTCCACTGGGCCAGCGATTGCTGCTTGCCCGCCGCATCCGGCATCGATTGCGACAGCAGGCGGTTCAGCGCCTGGGTTTCGGGCGAGTCGGGCGGGGTGGCGCGGTGGCTGGCGTAGATGCCGCCCGCAACGCAAATGACGGCAACCACGATCAACAGGATGGCATTACGCAGCTTGTTCATTGATTTTCTTCCTCGGATGTCGCTTCGATCAGGCGCGCCAGGGCCGCGGCGTCGGCGCGATCCGGCCGTTTGCCCGGCGCGGCGCGCACGCCACCGCGCAGGTCGTCTTCTTCATACAGGGCGAGATGGGCCAGCTCCGCCGGCGCGCCCTTCTGCGGCAGCAGGAAGCTCAGCGTTTCCACCGGCTGGCCGGTGCGGAAATGCGGCGTCTCGCCGACGTCGAAATTCACGTTCTTGTTGAGCAGGAAGATTTCCACATCCTTGGCGCTCGGCGCAAACAGCTGCAAATGGATGTCCGAATGCTCGCCGGCGGTGCCGTTGAGCACGGCGCCGGTGATATAGGGGTTGAAAACCTGCAGGTCCTGCATCAGCTTCAAGGCCACGCGGCGCAGATGCAGCAGGCGGGCCGGCTGGGTGTCGGCGAAGAAGAGTTCGTTATACAGGCGCACTTCTTCTTCGATCTGCTCGTTATCGGGCATGATCTCGCCGCGCACCTTCTGGTTGCCCAGGATCTGCTTGGCAGCCTTGCGCTTGGCGCTGCCATAGTCGGCGCCGTCTTCGGCGATCATGCGCGCGGCGGCTGCGGCGATCTCGGCGCGCAGTTGTTCGGTGGGAGAGGTGAAGTCCGGCATGGGCGACATCATACCCGCTCGCGCCCGATGCCGCCGAACGCCGCCGGATGCGCGCCGACAGGTCGGGATTGCCTGTTTTTCATCCCGTATTTGTACCGGTGGGGCTGGGGGCGAAGCGGCTGGCTCAGGTAAAATCCCGGGATTACACCCCAAGACTTGTTATGCATATTCACATTCTCGGCATTTGCGGCACCTTCATGGGCGGCCTGGCCGTCCTGGCCAAGGAGGCCGGCCACAAGGTGACCGGCTGCGACGCCAACGTCTACCCGCCGATGAGCACTCAGCTGGAAGCCCAGGGCATCGAGCTGATGCAAGGCTTCGATCCGGCCCAGGTGGAGCTCAAGCCGGACCTGTTCGTGATCGGCAATGTGGTCTCGCGGGGCAATCCGCTGATGGAAGAAATCCTCAACCGCGGCTTGCCCTACGTCTCCGGCCCCGAATGGATGGGGCGCGAACTCCTGCAAGACAAATGGGTGCTGTCCGTGGCCGGCACGCACGGCAAGACCACCACCTCGGCCATGCTGGCCTGGGTGCTGGAGCACGCCGGCTACCGGCCGGGCTTCCTGATCGGCGGCGTGCCGATGAATTTCGGCATCTCGGCGCGCCTGGGCAGTGACGGCCAGGGCGGTCCGTCACCTTTCTTCGTGATCGAAGCCGACGAGTACGACACGGCCTTCTTCGACAAGCGCAGCAAGTTCGTGCACTACCGCACGCGCACCGCCATCCTGAACAACCTGGAATACGATCACGCCGACATCTTCCCGGATCTGGCCGCCATCGAGACGCAATTCCATCATCTGGTGCGCACCGTGCCCGGCATCGGCCGGCTGGTGGTCAACGGTCGCGAGCCGGCGCTGCAGCGCGTGGTCGCGCGCGGTTGCTGGAGCGAGCGCGAAGACTTCGGCGTCGCCGATGGCCAGGGCTGGTCGCTGGCTACCCATGAGGACGGCCGCTTCGACGTGCTGTTCGACGGCCAGTTGCAAGGCACCGTGCAGTGGGAGCTGAGCGGCGAACACAACCGCATGAACGCGCTGGCCGCCATCGCCGCCGCGCGCCACGTCGGCGTTGCTCCGGCCCAGGCCATCGAGGCGCTGGGCGCTTTCCAGAGCGTGAAGCGCCGCATGGAATTGCGCGGCACCGCCAACGGCGTGGCCGTATACGACGATTTCGCCCATCACCCGACCGCCATCGCCACCACCGTGGCCGGACTGCGCAAGAAGATCGGCGCCGCACGCATCCTGGCGGTGCTGGAGCCGCGCTCCAACACCATGAAGCTGGGCACCATGAAAGAAGCCCTGCCGGGCAGCCTGACCGACGCCGACCTGGTGTTCGGCTACGGCGCCAAGGCCGGCAAGGACGCGCTCGGCTGGGATCTGGCTGAAGCGCTGGCGCCGCTGGGCGCCAAGGGTTCCGCCTACGATGACCTGGGCGCGCTGGTGCAGGCGGTCAAGGCCGCGGCGCGACCGGGCGACCATGTGCTGGTGATGAGCAACGGCGGCTTCGGCGGCGTCCACCAGAAGCTGCTGGACGCGCTGGCATGATTCTCTATCTGCACGGCTTCCGTTCCTCGCCGCAGTCCTTCAAGGCGCGGCTGATGGGACAGCGCATGCGCGAACTGGGTTTGCAGGATCGCTACGCCTGCCCGCAACTGCCGGCGTCGCCGGCCGGCGCGATCGCCCTGGCCGAATCGCTCATCGCGACCGCCGACATGGCGCGCCTGACGGTGGTCGGCTCCTCGCTGGGCGGCTTTTACGCCACCTGGCTGGCCGAGAAATATGGCTGCCGCGCGGTATTGCTGAACCCGGCGGTCAAGCCGCCGCGCGAACTGGAATCCTATGTCGGCGTGACCACGCAGTATCACTCCGACGAGCCGTTCGAGTTCAAGCATGAATACATCGCCGAGCTGCGCGCGCTGGCGGTGGACAAGATCAGCCGGCCCGAGCGCTACTTCCTGATCGCCGCCACCGGCGACGAAGTGCTGGACTGGCGCGAGATGGTGGCGCACTACGCCGGCGCGCGCCAGACCGTGATCGACGGCAGCGACCACGGCATCGCCGAGTTCGCCGATTATCTCGACGACGTGTTGGCCTTTTGCGGCGTCGATGCGTCGGGCAAGGCGGTGTCCTGATGCCGCATTACCCGGGCAAGGCCAACTGGATGGCGCATCCGCAGGCGCTGGCGTCGCTGCTGGCAGCCGACGGCGACCTGATGCGCCGCACCCGCTCATGGCTGGCCGATCCCGGCTCCATGACGCTGAAACTCAAGGCGCGCACCAAGGATTTCTCGGTGCGTCTGCTGCGCCAGCGCCCGGGCCCCATCCTGGCCGATGAATATGCCGCGCTGGGCGTGCCGGCGCGCAGCCGGGTGGTCGAACGTGATGTGATCCTGCATTGCGACGGCCGGCCGGTGGTGTTCGGTCATACCGTGCTGTCCACCTCGTCGGTGAAATCCGACTGGCCGTTTTTCAGCAAGCTGGGTACGACGCCGCTGGGCGCCAACCTGTTTTTCGATCCGCTGGTGCAGCGCAGCCCGATCACCTATGCGCGGCTGCCGGCGGGCCACCCGCTGATGCGCCGCATCGCCGCGGCGCTGCCCGGCGGCAATCTTCCGGCGACCCTGTTCGCGCGCCGTTCGCTGTTCAAGCGCCGCGGCGGCGTGCTGATGGTCACCGACGTTTTCCTGCCGGCACTGGAGGCGCTGATGCGCCCCGGCGTCCGGCCCATGCAAGAGATATAGAAGCAGACGATGAATTTATTGTTCGAAGAATCCGGCGACTTCAAGGCCGGCTCCATCATGACCCAGCAGGGCGAGTCGTTCCAGGTCGAGATGGCCTCCGGCAAGCGCACCAAGGTCAAGGCCCGCGACGGGCTCTTGCAGTTCGCTTCGCCCGGTCCGCAAGAGTTGCTGGAACAGGCGCAAGCCATCGCCGAGGAAGTCGATCTCGATTTCCTGTGGGAAGTGGCGGGCGAAGAAGAATTCGGCTTTGCCGAACTGGCCGCCGAGTACTTCGGCCACGCGCCGCTGCCGCCGGAAGCGGCCGGCCTGCTGCTGCGCCTGCATACCGCGCCCATCTACTTCTACAAGAAAGGCAAGGGCCGCTACAAGGCGGCGCCGCAGGCTTCGTTGCAGGCGGCGCTGGCCGGACTGGAAAAGAAGAAGCTGCAATTGCAGGCGCAGGCCGCCTACGTCGATGAGCTCAAGGCCAACAAGCTGCCCGAGGCGTTCAAGCCCATCGCGCTGCAATTGCTGTTCAAGCCGGACAAGAACGGCATCGAATTCAAGGCGCTGGATGCCGCCGCCAAGGAGCTGCAGACCACGCCGCAGCGCCTGATGCTGGCGGTGGGCGGCGTCGCTTCGCCCAAGGAACTGCATTACGCGCGCTTCCTGTATGAGTTCTTCCCGCGCGGCACCGGCTTCCCGTCCATCGACATCCCGGCGGCATCGACCGATCTGCCCACCGCGGACGTGCAAGCCTTCTCGATCGACGACGTCACCACCACCGAGATCGACGATGCGCTGTCGGTGACCCGCCTGCCCGACGGCAAGCTGCGCGTGGGCATCCACATCGCGGCGCCCGGCCTGGCGATCAAGCGCGGCGACGCCATCGACGCCATTGCCCGCGCGCGCATGTCCACCGTCTACATGCCCGGCGAAAAGATCACCATGCTGCCGGACGATCTGGTCGCCGCCTACACGCTGGACGCCGGCGCCGCGCGCCCGGCGCTGTCGCTGTACGCCACGCTGGACCCGGCGAGCTGGGCGGTGCTGGCCACCGAGACCCGCGCCGAACTGGTGCCGATTTCCGCCAACCTGCGCCACAACGACCTCGACGAACTGGTGACCGAAGAGGCGCTGGCCGAGAATCGCGGCGACTATCCGCACAAGGACGAGATTGCGCTGCTGTGGCAGTGGGTGCAGTTGCTGGAACAGGGCCGCATGGCCAAGCGCGAAAGCTTCGGCTTGCGTCCCGAACAGAACAACCGCGTCGATTTCAATTTCTACGTCGAGGACGACGTGGTCACCATCCTGCGCCGCAAGCGCGGCGCCCCGCTGGACAAGATCGTGGCCGAGCTGATGATCTTCGCCAACAGCACCTGGGGCAAGCTGATGGCCGACCATGGCGTGCCCGGCATCTACCGCGCCCAGGGCGGCGGCGCCGGCGGCTGGGCCGCCAAGATGCAGGTGCGCATGGTGACCCACGCGGCTCCGCACCAGGGCCTGGGCGTGGATCAGTACGCCTGGAGCACCTCGCCGCTGCGCCGCTACACCGACCTGGTCAACCAGTGGCAGATCCTGGCTTGCATCGAGCACGGCGTGACCGCGCCGCTGGTGGCGCCGTTCAAGCCGCGCGACGCCGACCTGTTCGCCATCGTCTCCGGTTTCGACGCTGCCTATGCGGGCTATGCCGACTTCCAGTCCAACATGGAACGCTACTGGTGCCTGCGCTGGCTGGGCCAGGAGAACGCGCGCACGGTGGATGCCGTGGTGCTCAAGGACGAGATCCTGCGCCTGGTGGAGATCCCCCTGGTGCTGCGCATGCACGGCCTGCCACAACTGGCGCGCGGCCTGCAGGTCAAGCTCGATCTGCTGCGCTGGGACGAGGTCGATCTGACCGTCGAGGCACGCCTGCTGGAAGTGCCGGCCGCAGCCGGCCAGGCGCTGAGCGCCGATCTGGGCGACGAGGACGAGGAATTGCTGGAAGGCATGGCCGGCTTGCAGGACGAGACGGCCGAAGCCGATGAAGCCAAAGCAGCGCCGGAGGGCAGCGGCGAGGCTGTTGCGGAGGCGTCGGACGACGGCGAAAACCGCGGCGCGGATGCGGCCCAATGACGCAGGCC
The DNA here is from genome assembly GCA_009914615.1 of Herbaspirillum frisingense. GTDB lineage: Bacteria > Pseudomonadota > Gammaproteobacteria > Burkholderiales > Burkholderiaceae_D > Herbaspirillum > Herbaspirillum frisingense_B. The sequence continues at coordinate 16,852 of WNDX01000013.1, read as the reverse complement.
TGGCGTAGAATTGGCGCTTTGACCCTGACCGGCCATCCGTACCCGCTGTGAATCTGTTCTCCCAACACCGTCTGCTGAGCGTGGCGCTTGGTATCTCGCTGCTGGTGCATGGCGTGCTCCTCGCCGTGCATTTCGCCGCGCCCGATGCCTTCCGCCTCAAGCCGTCCGACCCGGAACTGGAAGTGATCCTGGTCAACGCCAAGCACGACAAGAAACCGGTCAACGCCGAAGCGCTGGCCCAGGCCAACCTGGATGGCGGCGGCAATGTCGACAAGGGCCGCGCCAAGTCGCCGCTGCCGGACATGAAGCGGCAAGAGACCGGCGACAGCGTGAAGGCGGCGCAGCGCCGCGTGGCCGAACTGGAACAGCAGCAGCGCAAGATGCTGGCGCAGATGCAGCAGTCGCAGCAGCATGTGGCCAGCGCCGAGCAGCAGAAGCCGCGCGAAGAGCCGCAGCTCAATGCGCGCGACATGGTAGAGACGGCCAAGGCGATGGCGCGCATGGAAGCCGAGGTGGCCAAGAACATCGAGGATTACAACAAGCGCCCGAAGAAGACCCAGATCACGCCCAGCACGCGTGAAGTCGGCTACGCTCAGTACTACAAGACGTTGCAGGACAAGATCGAGAAGGTCGGCACGCTGAATTTCCCGACCCGCGACGGCAAGAAACTGTACGGCGAGCTGTTGGTGATCATCCCGGTGTTCCAGGACGGCACCATCTACGAGCGCGATGGCGGGGTGGTGGTCAAGACCAGTTCCGGCGATCCGGCGCTGGACCAGGCGGCGGTGGCCATCGTGCGCCGCTCGGCGCCGTTCGGACGCTTCCCGGAAAACATGCGCACCAGCGGCAAGGACGACGTCTGGGAAATCGTGACGCGCTTCCGCTTCACGCGCGATCAGGGTTTGCAGGCGCAACTGGGCGCGGGTTGACGCAGGGCGGGGCGGTCACGAAAGCCACGATGGCAATGCAATGCGCGACCAACGATGCAATACAGCGGCGCAATCGCAATAACAAGACAGGCGAACACGGAACAGGCGGACCAACATGGATGCATACGTCGTCATCGGCAATCCGATTGCCCACAGCAAATCTCCCGAGATCCACGCGCAGTTTGCCGCCCAGAGCGGCCAGCAACTGAGCTATGAGCGCCTGCTGGCGCCGCTGCATGGCTTCAAGGCCAGCGTGCAGGTGTTCCAGCGGCGCGGCGGACGCGGCGCCAACGTCACGGTACCCTTCAAGCTGGAAGCGCATGCCCTGGCCGACACGCTGTCCGAGCGCGCGCGCCTGGCCGGTGCGGTCAACACCCTCAAGTTCGAGGATGGCAAGATCCATGGCGACAACACCGACGGCGCCGGCCTGGTGACTGACATCACGGTCAACGCCGGCCTGGCGCTGGGTGGCCGTCGCATCTTGCTCTTGGGCGCGGGCGGCGCGTCGCGCGGCGCCTTGCTGCCGCTGCTGGAACAACAGCCGGCCGAGCTGGTGATCGTCAACCGCACCCAATCCAAGGCCGCCGAACTGGCCGCCCGGTTCGCCGAATACGGCCCGGTCAGGAGCGCCGCCTACGCCGATCTCGACGGCGCCTTCGACCTGATCGTCAACGCCACCTCGGCCAGCCTGTCGGACGATCTGCCGCCGCTGCCAGCCTCGGTGTATGGCAACGAGACGCTGGCCTACGACATGATGTACGGCCGCCAGCCCACGGTCTTCATGCAGAGCGCGCAGCAGCACGGCGCGATCGCGCGCGACGGCCTGGGCATGCTGGTCGAGCAGGCCGCCGAAGCCTTCTTCGTCTGGCGCGGCGTGCGCCCCGGCACCTCCGACGTGTTCGCCAGCCTGCGCCGCCAACTGGCCGACTAGAGAGCCGCCACAAGAACAACAGGCTTATGAAATCCGTCCGCAAGCTGCTCCTCTGGATCATCCTCCTGCCCATTGCCTGCGTGCTGTTGCTGCAGGCTTACTTCTTCCTCCAGATCTGGTGGTGGAAGGATCACAATCCGGATTCCACCAGCTTCATGCGCCAGCAGTTGTCGCTGCTGCAGGAAAAGGATCCCAAGGCGCAGCTGCAATTCCGCTGGGTGCCTTATGCGCGCATCTCGAACAACCTCAAACGCGCCATCATTGCCTCCGAGGATTCCAATTTCTCCGAACATGACGGCATCGATTGGGAGGCCCTGCAAAAAGCCTACGAAAAGAACGAGAAGAAGGGCAAGGTGGTGGCCGGCGGTTCCACCATCACGCAGCAACTGGCCAAGAACCTGTTCCTGTCGGGCGAACGCAGTTACCTGCGCAAGGGCCAGGAATTCGTGATCACCTACATGCTGGAGTTCCTGCTGGACAAGCAGCGCATCTTCGAGATCTATCTCAACGTGGTCGAGTGGGGCAACGGCGTGTTCGGCGCCGAAGCGGCTGCCCAGCACTATTACCGCACCAGCGCCGCCAATCTAGGCGCCGAGCAGGCGGCGCGGCTGGCGGTGATGCTGCCGCGCCCGCGTTTCTACGACAAGAACCGCGGCTCGGGCTATCTGGCCGCGCGTACGGGCCTGATCCTGCGGCGCATGAACGCGGCCACGCTGCCGCCTGTCCACAAGTAAGATTCCGGCCCGCGTGAGAGCGGCGTGACAGTGGCGTGACATTGCCACGCCGCCGCGCGCCGAGCTTGCCTGTCGCTGGGGTTGAACGTACACTTGCGCACGTTTCGCGCGCGTTGCGGGCCTTGCCCCGGGCAAGCGCGCCCCGCGCTACCGATTCCCCCGCGTTCCAGCCAGCGAGAGCCCATGATCAATGTATTCGTGTTGCAAAACGGACGACTCAGCCAGGTCAACATCGACAGCCGTTCCGATCTGGAACAGGCAGCGCCGGTCTGGGTCGATCTGACGGAACCGGATGACGAAGAACGGGCCTGGATCAAGAGCATCTACGGCGTGACCCTGCCGGACGAAGACGAATTCAGCGATATCGAAGCCTCCGCGCGCTACTTCGAAGCCGAGAACGGCGACCTGCATCTGCGCACCGATTTCCTGTTCGAAGGCGACGACGATTCCTCCTCCACCATGACGGTGGCCTTCATCCTGGCGCGCAACATCTTGTTCTCGGTGCATGCCGAAGACTTGCCCGTGTTCCGCCTGGTGCGCATGCGCGCGCGTTCGCGGCCCGGCTCCATCGGCGACTATCGCGACGTGCTGCTGGACCTATACGAGACCGACGCCGAATACTCCGCCGATGCGCTGGAAGGCATCTACCAGAAGCTGGAAGCGGTCAGCACCAGCGTGCTGAAAAAGAGCCTGTCCGACCAGGCCGCCGCCGAAGTGCTGAACACCATCGCCCACGAAGAAGACTTGAACGGCCGCATCCGCCGCAACATGATGGACACGCGCCGCGCGGTCAGCTTCCTGATGCGCGGCCGTCTGCTGAGCTCGGAACAGTTCGAGGATGCGCGCCAGATCCTGCGCGACATCGAATCGCTAGACGGCCATACCGCCTTCCTGTTCGACAAGATCAACTTCCTGATGGACGCCACCGTCGGCTTCATCAACATCAACCAGAACAAGATCATCAAGATCTTCTCGGTGGCGTCCGTGGCCTTCCTGCCGCCGACGCTGATCGCCAGCATCTACGGCATGAACTTCAAGTGGATGCCGGAACTGGAATGGCAGGTCGGCTACCCGATCGCCATCCTGATGATGGTCGGTTCGGCGATCGCGCCGTTCTGGTACTTCCGTCGTCGCGGCTGGCTCAATTGAGCCGGCTTTTTCCTGTCTGCTGACGGCGACGTCTCTGCTTTTCTGACAACAATTCCGGCCGTTTTCCGATGCCGCGCGCAGCGCCGGCAGGCGCACACTGCACCCATCAAAATGGATAAGGAGACTGCCATGTCTGCCAGACACCACTTCACTTCGCTGGCCGTCGTCAGCCTGAGTTTCGCCGGCATCCTGTTCGGTTGCGCCAGCCCACAGCAACCCTACGGCGCCGCACCGCAATCGCAGAACTATGAACGCGTTGATTCCTACTCCGGCACCGGCGTGGTCGAATCGATCGAAGTCACCCACAAGGAAAGCAACGGCGTAGCCGGCGCGGTGGTCGGCGGTGTCGCCGGCGGCCTGCTGGGCAGCACCATCGGCGGCGGCACCGGCCAGGTGGCGGCCACCGTGGCGGGTGCGGCCGGTGGCGCCTATGCCGGCAACAAGATCCAGCGCAACAACGCCGCGGCCAAGCAGATCTACAACATCCGCGTGCGCATGAGTGATGGCTCGCTGCAAAGCTTCGCCCAGGAAGACAATACCGACTTCCGTGTGGGCGACCGCGTGCGCCTGGATAACGGACGCATCTCGCGCTACTGAGCTACCGAGCGCAGGCGGCAGGCCAATGAAAAATCCCCGCCCAGGCGGGATTTTTGCTGGGCGCAACGAAAGGCGCGCGGCGATCAGGCCATGATCACGCCGGATAAAGCGCGCCCAGCACGCGCAAGCCGCGCGCGCCGGTGACGGCCGGCAGATTGCCCGGCAGGCGCAGGTCGAAGCGGCGCGCCAGCCAAGCGAAGGCCAACGCTTCCACCTGATTGGGCGCCACGCCCAGCGCTGCCGTCGAATGCACCTCGGCGCGCCCTTCCAGCGCCTGGCGCAGCAGGCGCATCAGGAAGGCGTTTTCGGCGCCGCCGCCGCACACATAGACCTTGCGCGCATCGGGCGCGTGGCCGCTGATGGCGTCGGCGATGGTGCTTGCGGTGAGCATGGTCAGGGTGGCCTGCACGTCCGCCGGAGCGATTGGTTCGCCGGCGCGCAGCAGTGCCGCCTGCAGCCAGTCCAGGTGGAACAGGTCGCGGCCCGAACTCTTGGGCGGCGGCAGGCGGAAGAAGGCCTCGTCGCGCAGTTGCGCCAGCAGGCCGGCGTGCACCCGGCCCGAGGCGCCCCAGTCGCCGTTGGCATCGTAGCTGCGCTGCTGGTGCAGATGAATCCATCCATCCATCAGGGCGTTGCCCGGACCCGTATCGAAACCGTAAGTACCTTGGCCGGCGCCGGCCGGCAAGATACTGAGATTGGCGATGCCGCCGATGTTGACCACCACGCGCGACTCATGTTCGTCGCCGAAGATGGCGCGATGGAAGGCCGGCACCAGTGGCGCGCCCTGGCCGCCGGCGGCCACGTCGCGGCTGCGGAAGTCGGCCACCACATCGATCCGGCTCAGTTCGGCCAGCAGCGCCGGGTTATTGGTCTGGCGCGTGAAGCCCAGTTCCGGGCGGTGGCGGATGGTCTGGCCGTGCACGCCCAGCATGCGGATCCCGGTTGCCGCTTTTCCGCTTTGCCGCAGCAGTTGCGCCACGCAATCGGCGTAATGCACCGCCAGCGCATTGGCGGCCATCGCCTCGCGTTCGATCTCGTTGGGGCCGGCCGCCTGCAGCGCCATCAGGTCGGCGCGCAGGTGCGCGGGGAAGGGCACGTAGGCCGCGGCCAGCGTGGCGGCGACGGCGTCGCCGGGGCCGAAGCCGGCCAGCACGCCGTCCACGCCGTCCAGGCTGGTGCCGGACATCAGGCCGATGTAGAAAGTGGAGGTATCAGGCATGGCGCGCAAAAAGAAAAAGGGCGGTCGCTGATTCTACAGCGGCCGCCCTTGTTCGTTCCAGACCTGGCGCTTGCTTCGCCTTACTTCGACGAGGCCAGCTTGACGTCCGGTGCGCCCGGCACGCGCAGCATCGCCATGCGGTGCTGCATGTCAGTCGTCACGGCGCGGAAGCGCTGCATCTGCGGGCCGGTCAGGGCCTGGTTGTTGGGCACGTCCACCGACAGCGGGTTGCGCGGCTGGTTATTGACGCGGAACTCGTAGTGCAGGTGCGGGCCGGTGGCCCAGCCGGTCATGCCGACAAAGCCGATCACATCGTTCTGGCTGACCTTCATGCCCTTCTTGATGTTGGGTGCGAAGCGGCTCATGTGGCCGTAGGCGGTGGAATAGCCGCTCCAATGCTTGATCACCACGATGTTGCCGTAGCCGTTCTGCTGACCGACGAAATCGACCACGCCATCGGCCGAGGCATGGATGGGGGTGCCGGTGGGCGCGGCGAAATCGACGCCGGTGTGCTGCTTCCACTTGCCCAGGATCGGGTGCAGGCGCATCGAGAAGCCCGAGGAGATACGGGTGAAGGCCAGCGGCGACTTCAGGAAGGCCTTCTTCAGCGACTTGCCGTCGAAGGCGTAGTAACCGCCGCCGCCGGTCTTGCTGGCCGGGTCGCTGAACCAGACCGCCTGGTAGCGGTTGCCGGCATTGTCGAACTCGCCCGCCAACACGCGGCCGGTGCGCACCAGGTCGCCGTTCTGCCACCAGGTCTCGTACACCACGTTGAAGCGGTCGCCGCGACGCAGGTCGGCGGCGAAGTTGATGTTGGTGGCGAACATGTCCACCAGTTGCAGGGCCACCGCGTCCGGGATCTGGGCCGCGTCGGTGGCGGCAAACAGCGAGGAGAAGATGGTGCCGGCGCGCATCTCGACGCGGCGTTCCAGCACGGCCGGCACGGCGTCGGCCTGCAGGTGGCCGTCCGTGCGCGAAATCACCAGGTTGCGTGGGGTGTCGCCGCCGTCATCCAGGGTGGCCGACAATTTGATCAGCTCGCCGTTGTCGTCGGTCTGGGCCACCACGCGCTTGCCGGCGCGCAACTGCATCACCGAGCGCGCCAGGGTGTCCGACTTGATGAAGCCGGCGGCTTCGTCGTCGTCCACGCCCAGGCGGTTGAGCAGCGTGGCCAGCGTGTCGCCGGTGCGCACCTTCTCTTCGTTGACGTAGTACTGCGAATTCTCTTCCAGCGCGCTGATCTGCTGTTGCAGGTCGGGCAAGGCCAATTCCTTGGAGATGGGATTGACCGGCGCATCCTTCATGTCCGGTTCGGCCGGCGCAAAACCGGCGGCGCCGATCGTAAACGCGGCCAGAAACAGGGCGCTGGCGCCGACGATACGGGTCTTAGGCGAGGACGCGGAGACTTTGCGGTGGCAGGACTGCAGGGCGGAGAAGCATCGGGACGAGACGCGCTTGAGTTTATGTTGTGGGAACATGCAATACGAATACGTTAAAATCTGACGTTTCCGTTGCGGTTGACGCGTCCCTGGCTACCCGGCGTTTTCCTGTCCCCCCGCCGTGTTGCGCCCGCGAAACATCCGTACGGAATATGAATGCACTCTCTGCTGGTGAGCTTCTAAGGCCGCGTCCAGGCGCTCAGCAGAAAAACGAAAGTCGGAATTATAGCAACACGATTTCGCGGCACTGTCCTACAAAAGCCTATTTTTTAGTTATATCGATGAACGCAGACCAGTCCACCCCCGCCACCGCAGCTCCCGTCAACCTGCCCCTCTCCGACAACGTCCAGGAGGCGCTGGCCATCGCCAGGCGCGGCGTGGATGAGCTGTTGATCGAGAGCGAATTCGCGCAGAAGCTGGCGCGCTCCGAGCAGAGCGGCCAGCCGCTGCGCATCAAGCTGGGACTGGACCCGACCGCGCCCGACCTGCACCTGGGCCACACTGTGGTGCTCAACAAGATGCGCCAGTTGCAGAACCTGGGCCATCAGGTGATCTTCCTGATCGGCGATTTCACCTCGATGATCGGCGACCCCTCGGGCCGCAACGCGACCCGCCCGCCGCTGACGCGCGAGCAGATCGAGATCAACGCCAAGACCTATTTCGCCCAGGCCAGCCTGGTGCTGGACCCGGGCAAGACCGAGATCCGCTACAACTCCGAATGGTGCGACCCGCTGGGCAGCCGCGGCATGATCCAGCTGGCCTCGCGTTACACCGTGGCGCGCATGATGGAGCGCGACGATTTCACCAAACGCTTCAAGGAAGGCACGCCGATCTCGGTGCACGAATTCCTCTACCCGCTGATGCAGGGTTACGACTCGGTGGCGTTGAAGTCCGACCTGGAGCTGGGCGGTACCGACCAGAAATTCAACCTGCTGGTGGGCCGCGAGCTGCAGAAGGACTGGGGCCAGGAACCACAGTGCATCCTGACCATGCCGTTGCTGGAAGGCCTGGACGGCGTGGAAAAGATGTCCAAGTCCAAGGGCAACTACATCGGCATCACCGAGCCGGCCAACACCATGTTCGCCAAGGTGATGAGCATTTCCGACGTGATGATGTGGCGCTACTACGACCTGCTGTCGTTCCGCTCCATCGCCGAGATCGCCGCCTTCAAGGCCGAGGTCGAGGGCGGCAAGAACCCGCGCGACATCAAGGTTGCACTGGCGCAAGAAATCGTCGCCCGCTTCCACTCGCAGCAGGCCGCCGAGGACGCGCTGGCCGACTTCGTGAACCGTTCCAAGGGCGGCATCCCGGACGACATCCCCGAGGTTGCGCTGTCCGGCGCGCCGCTGGGCATCGGCCAGTTGCTCAAGCAAGCCAACCTGTGCGCCTCCACCTCGGAAGCGCTGCGCATGGTGGAGCAGGGCGGCGTGCGCATCGACGGCACGGCGATCAGCGACAAGGGCCTGAAGGTCGAGGCCGGCCAGTTCGTGGTGCAGGTCGGCAAGCGCAAGTTCGCGCGCGTCACATTGGCGTAAGACCGGGCAAGCATGATCGCTCTGTTGCAACGGGTGAGCCAGGCCGCCGTGGTGGTGGATGGCGAGACCATCGGCGCCATCGATGCCGGCCTGATGGTGCTGATCTGCGCCGAGCGCCATGACACCGAGGCGGAGGCCGACGCGCTACTGAGCAAGCTGCTGGCGTACCGCGTGTTCGCCGACGAGGCCGGCAAGATGAACCGCAGCGTTGCCGATGTGCAAGGCGGCTTGCTGCTGGTGCCGCAGTTCACGCTGGCGGCCGATACCCATTCCGGCACGCGGCCTTCGTTCACGCCGGCTGCCGCGCCTGACGATGGGCGCTGCCTGTTCGATCATTTCACGTTGCAGGCGCGCCGCCGGCATGGCGAGGACAAGGTCGGCACCGGCCGTTTCGGCGCCGACATGAAAGTGTCGCTGACCAACGACGGCCCGGTGACGCTGTGGCTGCAGGTCAAGCCCAGGGCGCCGGGTTGAGCCGCGGCATTGAAGCGCGCGCGGTCGTCCCCATCTGTGCTTGTAAAGTGTGTTGAATTCGGCCCATCTTTTTTGGAGGTGACATGAAATTCTGGAGCGATTCTTTCAAGGACGGCGATACCATCCCGGGCGAGTTTGCATTCGCCGTGGCGGATCCCAAGACCCATGTCGCGCTGTCGAGCAACCGCAACCCGCATTTCGCCTGGAGCGAGCTGCCGGCCGGCACCAAGTCGCTGGCGCTGGTGGTGCATGATCCCGATGTGCCTTCGCGCGGCGACGACGTCAACCAGGAAGGCAAGACCGTGCCGCTGGAGCTGCCGCGCATCGATTTCTATCACTGGACGCTGGTCGATATCCCGGCGTCGGTGTCCCAGATCAAGGCCGGCCAGTTCAGCAACGGCGTGACCGCGCGCGGCAAGCCCGGTCCGGCGGTGCTGGGCGACACCATGCCGGGCGCGCGCCAGGGTATCAACGACTACACCGGCTGGTTCGCCGGCGACGGCGACATGCGCGGCGATTACTTCGGCTACGACGGCCCATGCCCGCTGTGGAACGACGCGCTGGTGCACCGCTACATCTTCACGCTGTACGCGCTGGACGTGGAACAGTTGCCGGTGGCCGGCAACCTGGAAGGCTCGGTGGTGGTCACCGCCTTGCGCGACCACGTGCTGGAGCAGGCCACCATCACCGGTCTTTACTCGCTCAACCCCGGCGCCACCCGCTGAACTCCGCGCATCCGAGCGCCGCATCGCATGACTGAGATACTGCTGATCCGCCACGGCGAAACCGACTGGAACGTCGACAAGCGCCTGCAAGGCCACATCGACATTCCCTTGAACGAAGCCGGCCGGCGCCAGGTACTCGCGCTGGGCGCGGCGCTGGCCGGCGAGGGCATCGATGCCATCTTCGCCAGCGATCTGCAGCGGGCGCAAGCCACCGCCCAGGCGGTGGCCGACGCCATCGGGCTGGACGTGGGCATCGACGCCGGCCTGCGTGAGCGCTGCTACGGCGCCTTCGAAGGCCTGCGCCATATCGAGATCGAGCAGAAGTATCCCGAGGCCTACCGTGTCTGGAAGGCGCGCGAGCCGGATGCGCGCTATCCGGGCGGCGAGCGCGAGGCCGAGACCATGCGCGAGTTCTACCGGCGTTCGGTGGAGGCCGTGCAGCGCGTGCTGGCCGGCGGTCAATACCGCAAGGTCGCCATCGTCACCCACGGCGGTGTGCTGGAATGCGTGCATCACTGGGCCAGCGGCACCGAATTCGCGCAGCCGCGCACCTTCGACATCTACAACGCCAGCGTCAACCGCCTGCATTGGGATGGTGAGCGCGCGCGCATCCGTTCCTGGGGCGAGGTCGGCCACCTCAACCGTGAGACGCTGGACGAGGTCGATCGCTAGGCCGGATCGGCAAATTATTTCCGCGGCGGGGCCGTCATGTTTCTTTCGGGGCATGACGGCCTCGTCGTTTTCGCAGGGCGCCGCGGTTTTTCGCGTTGCTGAAATTTTAGGCGGCGTTGGCCGCCGGTTGCCTGACGAAAAAAGCCGTTGCGGACATAGCTCACGAATAATCACAGCCCCTCAATTCGCATGAATATTGATGTTTGGTCAAGAAGTTGAATCTGCTCAATAAATAATCAGCCGCGCAGGGCCACCGAAGATGTAACGGTGGCCGAATGTTGTTGGGCGCGGCCCGCAATCGCGCTAAAATAGCGCCCTTTCCCCGCTTTCCCCCTATCCGAGTCGTGAACATTGGGCCGTATTCCCTGCGAAACAACGTGTTCGTCGCCCCCATGGCAGGCGTGACCGACCGTCCGTTCCGCCAGCTGTGCAAGCAGCTGGGGGCAGGGTATGCCGTGTCCGAAATGGCCGCTTCGGATCCCAGGTTGTGGCAAAGCGAAAAGACCTCGCGCCGCATCAACCACGATGGCGAGATGGAACCCAAGGCGGTGCAGATCGCCGGCGCCGATCCGGCGATGCTGGCCGATTGCGCGAAATACAACGTCGAGCGCGGCGCCCAGATCATCGACATCAACATGGGCTGCCCGGTCAAGAAGGTCTGCAATAGCTGGTGCGGTTCGGCCCTGCTGCAGGACGAAGAACTGGTGGCCCGCATCCTGGATGCGGTGGTGGGCGCGGTCGATGTGCCGGTGACGCTGAAGTTCCGCACCGGCTGGGATCGCGCCAACAAGAATGCGCTGAAGATCGCCGCGCGCGCCGAGCAGGCCGGCATCGCCATGCTGACGCTGCACGGCCGCACGCGCGCCGACGGCTACAGCGGCGAGGCCGAGTACGACACCATCGCCGCGGTCAAGGCGGCGGTGCGCATCCCGGTGGTCGCCAACGGCGACGTCACCTCGCCGGAAAAGGCGCGCGAAGTCCTGCGCCTGACCGGCGCCGACGCCGTCATGGTCGGCCGGGCCGCGCAAGGACGGCCGTGGATCTTCCGCGAGATCGAACATTTCCTGCGCACCGGCACCTACCTGCCGGCGCCGCTGGTGACGGAAGTCGAGCAGTTGATGGACGAGCACCTGCAAGCGCACTACGCGTTCTACGGCGATTACCTCGGCGTTCGCACGGCGCGCAAGCATATCGGATGGTATGTGCGCGACTTGCCGGGCGGCGAGCAATTCCGCCGCGGCATGAACCGCATCGAGGATTGCGCCGAGCAGCTCAAGGCGGTGCGCAATTTCTTCGCGGGCCAGGCGGCCTACGGCGAACGGCTGCAATACGGCCTGGCCGACGTACCGCTGGCGGCCTGAGTTTTCCGGATCTTTTTTCGAGCAACAGAAAGCCGGGCAGGGCGGGCAGCGCATTTGGAAATGTGGGAAACATGCCGGACGGGAAGACCCGCCGGCGCATAAATCGAATCGGATGCGCCGGACGCGCAATTGATCAACAACACGGCCTCGCCGCAAACAGAACAGTCCACGGGGGACGCAAGAGAGCTTGCGTACGGCTGCGGCGGCGCCGATAAAAACAGAAGCAGCAGAGCAATGAGCAAAGAAAGCATTGAGGATGTCGTCAAGAAAAGCCTGGAAAAATATTTCCGGGACCTGGGCGAGCAATTGCCTACCAACGTCTATGACATGGTCTTGTCCACCGTCGAGAAACCGGTGTTCGAGACCGTGATGGCGCGCGCCGAAGGCAACCAGTCCCAGGCCGCCGAGATCCTCGGCATCAACCGCAATACGCTGCGCAAGAAGTTGCAGCAGCACGGCCTGCTATGAACGCCGGCCGGCGCCCGGGTGCGTCGGCCATCCGCGTTCGTGCAGGTGTCTTCCCACGGTTTTTTCAGGTTTCCATCTCCTTTTTCCAGTCTTGCCTACCATGATCAAACAAGCACTCATTTCCGTATCCGACAAGGCAGGCGTGCTCGATTTCGCGCGCGCGCTGTCCGCCATGGGCGTCAATATCCTGTCCACCGGCGGCACCGCCAAGCTGCTGGCCGACAACGGCGTGCCGGTGACTGAAGTGGCCGACTACACCGGCTTCCCGGAAATGCTGGATGGCCGCGTCAAGACGCTGCATCCCAAGGTGCACGGCGGCATCCTGGCGCGCCGCGACTTCCCCGAGCACGTCGCCGCGCTGGAGAAACACGCCATCCCGACCATCGACATGGTGGTGGTGAATCTGTACCCGTTCCAGCAGACCGTGGCCAAGGAACAATGCTCGCTGGAAGACGCGATCGAAAACATCGACATCGGCGGCCCGGCCATGTTGCGTTCCTCGGCCAAGAACCACAAGGACGTGATCGTCATCTGCGATCCGACCGATTACGAAGGCGTGCTGGCCGAGCTGAAGTCGGGCGGGGATCTCCCTTACGAGAAACGTTTTGCGCTGGCCAAGAAGGTCTTCGCGCACACCGCGCAATACGACGGCGCCATCACCAACTACTTCACCGCGCTGGGCGAAGACAAGCAGCACGCCACCCGCAGCGCCTATCCCTCCACGCTGAACCTGCACTTCGAAAAGGTGCAGGACATGCGCTACGGCGAGAACCCGCACCAGACCGCCGCCTTCTACCGCGACATCAAGAAGGTCGATGGCGCGCTGGCCAACTACACCCAGCTGCAAGGCAAGGAACTGTCGTTCAACAACATCGCCGACGCCGATGCCGCCTGGGAATGCGTGAAGAGCTTCGACCCGGCCGCCGAGGCTGCCTGCGTCATCATCAAGCACGCCAACCCCTGCGGCGTGGCGATCGGCGCCAACCCGCTGGAAGCCTATAGCAAGGCCCTGCAGACCGACCCGACCTCGGCCTTCGGCGGCATCATCGCCTTCAACCGCGAAGTGGACGGCGCCGCTGCCGACGCCGTGGCCAAGCAATTCCTGGAAGTGCTGATCGCCCCTTCGTTCAGCGCCGAAGCCAAGAAGATCTTCGCCGCCAAGCAGAACGTGCGGCTGCTGGAAATCCCGCTGGGCGGCGGTTTGAACGGTTACGACTTCAAGCGCGTCGGCGGCGGCCTGCTGGTGCAATCGCCGGACGCCAAGAATGTGCTGCTGGCCGACGTCAAGGTGGTCAGCAAGAAGCAGCCGACTCCGCAGCAACTGCAAGACCTGATGTTCGCCTGGCGCGTGGCCAAGTTCGTGAAGTCGAACGCCATCGTGTTCTGCGGCAACGGCATGACCCTGGGCGTCGGCGCCGGCCAGATGAGCCGCATCGACTCCGCGCGCATCGCTTCGATCAAGGCGCAGAACGCCGGTCTGACGCTGGCCGGTTCGGCCGTGGCCTCGGATGCCTTCTTCCCGTTCCGCGATGGCCTGGACGTGGTGGTCGATGCAGGCGCCACCTGCGTGATCCATCCGGGCGGTTCCATGCGCGACCAGGAAGTGATTGATGCCGCCAACGAGCGCGACGTCGTGATGCTGCTGACCGGCACCCGTCACTTCCGTCACTGATCCCTGCGATGGCGGCCTGGCCTTGTGCCGGCAGCCTGAGCATGAAAAACGCCCGGCATGCCCGGGCGTTTTTTCGTTTGCGCAGCCACGGCGATCGGCCATATCGCTCACGCCCTGACGCCGTTGATCCATCGTTCCGCCGAAGGCCGGAACCCGGTGGCGTTATCGGGCGCTCGCGGCATCGATTCATTGTATTGATCCATGTGGCAGACGGATCATGCGCCGGGCAGGGTTTCCGGATACGGTGCACCCGCGACGGTGTCATCAACAATACGAAACCGGCAATCTGGTGTATGTTGATGTCTTCGATTTCGCCCGCGCCGCCATCCAGGGAAAACCAACCAAAGAACTGGAACCGGGCGCGGAAGATCGTGCCGATACAGAAAAACCATGCTTGTCGGAACGTCTTGTACCGGCAGCTCGTCTGATCGCTGCACGTCACCGGATCCCGGTTTTCGCCGGGACGATGGTGGAAAGCATCCATATTCGAGCGCGTTGCGCGGGCGGAGTCCAGCGCAGGCCGCGACAGATCATCAGGGAGAACGCATTTGGACACCCCTCAATTGAAACTCTACGTTGATGCTCAATTCATCAGCCCTTACGCCATGTCGGCCTTCGTCACGCTGACCGAGAAAGCCTTGCCTTTCGAATTGCTGTCCATCGACCTGGCGTCGCGCCAGAACCAGGCGCCGGGTTACGCCAGCGTGTCGCTGACGCGCCGCGTACCGGCCTTGTCGGACGGCGAGTTCCACCTGGCCGAATCGACCGCGATCGCGGAATACCTGGAGGAGCGCTTCCCGGCGCCGGCGCATCGCGCGGTCTATCCGGCCGACGTGCGGCAGCGCGCCAAGGCGCGCGAGATCCAGGCCTGGTTGCGCAGCGACCTGCTGGCGCTGCGCAAGGAGCGGCCGACCGAGGTGGTGTTCTTCGGCGAAGGCTATGCGCCGCTGAGCGATCCCGCGCGGGCTGCCGCCGCCAAGGTGTTCGCTGCCACCCAGAGCCTGCTGGACGGCAAGCAACATCTGTTCGGCGAGTGGTGCATCGCGGACACCGACCTGGCGCTCATGCTCAATCGCCTGGCCATGCCCGGCGACGGCGTGCCCGAGCCGCTCAAGCGCTATGCCCAGGCGCAATGGCAGCGTCCGGCGATCCAGCAATGGGTGCGCCAGGCGCAGGCGATGAAGGCGGCCAATCCTTAAGAACGCATCTCACGTCTATTGATGAAATGAGTTCTCAGCCGGGCGCGATCGGTTAGACTGGCGGGCATGAAAATCATCGGCATCGACCCCGGGCTGCGCACCACCGGCTTCGGGGTCATCCACAAGCAAGGCAACAAGCTTTCCTACATCGCTTCCGGCACTATCAAGACGCCGGACGGCGACCTGCCTTCACGCCTGAAGGTGATCCTGGCCAGCGTCTCGGAAGTGGTGCGCACCTACGGCCCGGACTGCGCGGCAATCGAAAAGGTGTTCGTCAACGTCAACCCGCAATCCACGCTCTTGCTCGGCCAGGCGCGCGGCGCCGCGATTTGCGCGCTGGTCAACGCCGACCTGGCGGTGGCCGAGTACACCGCGTTGCAGGTCAAGCAGGCCGTGGCCGGACACGGCAAGGCGCAAAAGGCGCAGGTGCAGGAAATGGTGGCGCGCCTGCTGCAGTTGCCGGGCCTGCCCGGCACCGACGCCGCCGACGCGCTGGGCGTGGCGATCTGCCATGCCCACGGCGGCGACGTGTTGGCCAATCTGGGGAACCTGGCGCCGGCGCTGGCGCGCAAGGGCATACGCATGCGCGGCGGCCGGCTGGTCGGCTGAGCGCCGACGAGGATTGCCCAAGGCAGCGGCTTAGCGCGGCTGCTTCTTGAACACGCCGGCGATGCGCTGGACCACCGTCACCGCGGCCAACACCACCGCGCCGGCCACCACCCCGAACAAGGCATTCAATACCGCCGGCGCGATCGCCGCCAGCACGCCACCCACGACCGGCACCGCTTCCAGCGAGGCGGCCGCCGCTTCGATGGCGTGATGCGCGAACGGCAGGCCGTGCGTCAGGATGCCGCCGCCCACCATGAACATGGCCACCGTGCCGATCACCGACAGGCTGCGCATCATCTTCGGCGCCGCGGCGAGGATCACGCGCCCCAGCGCGGCCTTGAAGCGGCCGAAGGCGTCGGCGCCTGCGGTGCGCAGCAGATACAGCCCCCCGTCGTCCAGCTTGACGATGCCGGCGACGATGCCATACACCCCCGCCGTCATGATCAGCGCAATGCCTACCAGCACAGCGATCTGCTGCTGCAGCGGCGCGCCGGCCACGGTGCCCAGCGTGATGGCGATGATCTCGGCCGAGAGAATGAAGTCGGTGCGCACCGCGTCCTTGATCTTGTCGCGCTCGTAGGCCACCGGATCGACGTCCTCCGGCGCGGTGGCGGCGACTTCATGGTGTTCCTCGCCATGCGGCAGATACTTGTGCGCCAGCTTCTCGAAACCCTCGAAGCACAGGAAGGCGCCGCCCAGCATCAGCAGCGGCGTCACCGCCCACGGGATGAAGGCGCTGATGGCCAGCGCCGCCGGCACCAGGATGGCCTTGTTCTTCAGCGAGCCCTTGGCTACCGCCCACACCACCGGCAGTTCGCGCTCGGCGCGCACGCCGGTCACCTGCTGCGCATTGAGCGCCAGGTCGTCGCCCAGCACGCCGGCGGTCTTCTTGGCCGCCAGCTTGGTCATCAGGGATACGTCGTCCAATACCGTGGCGATGTCGTCGATCAGTGCGAAGAAGGCGCTGCCGGCCATATTTGTTATATGGACGCCTCCAGTTTGGCAAGAAACATGATCTTGCCCCCGTTTCACGGACACCCCTATAAGCGATTAACTATCGCAATAGGAGGTGGACGATGACCAAGAGCAAGGCAGGCAGAAAGGGGCAGGAGTTCAGCCTGGAGTTCAGGCAGCAGGCA
>WNDX01000129.1 GCA_009914615.1 Herbaspirillum frisingense | reverse complement strand
GCCTACTTCGACCGGCTTGGGGTACCTCGGCTCTGTTGACCTCAACGACTCGAACCGCCCGGTGCGGACCCGCACGCCGGGTGGTGTGGGAGGGGATCGGCCAGGTTCTGGCCGCCCCTATCCCGATTCCCGACGACATTGCCGGCAAGCCCAGCGGGCTATCGACGCCAAGCTTTCAACGCCATCCAGAGGCCAACAGGATCATTGCCATCCCGAGCGTCCCAGCGTCCCCGTCGTCCCGGCGCAGGCCGGGAACCGGCAACGCCCGGCGCGAACCTCTCGCGCCGGAAGGCATCGCCCGAACGCCGCCATCGCCGCAGCGGCCGCGCGGGCGAGTCAAGGCGACTCAGAACTTGGACGACACCCCCAGCCCCCACTTGCGCTCGGGGTCCGCCGTATCCGGCAGCACGCCGTTGGAATAATCCAGGCTCAGGCCCACGTTCTGGTTGAAGTTATAGGTGAGCACCGACTTCCAGTAATGGATGCTGCGCGAGCCCTGCACCGCCTTCAGCCCTGTATAGGTGGTGGTGAAATCGAAGGGCAGCGAAGGATTGGTCGAAGCCAGCGTGAAGCCGGCCTGGGCGCCCACGCGGATGAAATCCTGGTGCTGGTCATACACCGTCGGGTCGCCGCGATCCACGTAGATACCGTTACGGCTCTGGCCGATCAGGATGGGCTTGAAGGCCAGGCCGTTGTTCCAGCGGATGAAGTCGTTCAGGATGCCCGGCCGCACCGGCGTGAGCGTGAAGTTGAGCGTCAGCAGGCGGCTGCCGTCGGTATTGTTGATCAGGTAGTCGGGACGCGCGGTCAGATCTTCGGTATTGGGCGAGCCGGCATGCGCGAAGTGGAAGGCCGACAGCATGCCGACCTGGCTGGTGCGCGTGGTGGTCACCGTGGGCGACCCGGCGTTATACACCGTCACCCGGTTCTGCTTGAAGCCCACATAGGGCACCGCCTCGTAGGTACTGCCCGCTTCGCCCATCGGCCGCTTATCGAAGGAATAGCCGGTATAGACCACCACGTCATTGGTGCGCGACTGCGCCACATCGTCGTTGGCCAGCGAGAGCCGGGCCCGTTCGACCGAGGCGTAGCCGGCCTTATTGTTGCGGTCGATGGAAAGCTGGTCGGGGTTGCCGCGCACACGCACGTGATCCAGCCAGGTCGGCTGCGGAGCCGGCGGCGCGACGGCAGGTGCCGCAGCTACCGTGGGCTGCCCGGCCGTGCCGGCAGCCGGTGCCGCCGCGGTCATGACCGCGGCCGCCGCCGCATGCGGCAACGCCGGCTGGGCGTCGGCTACCGTGCAGGACAGCGCGGTATCGTTGCCGCCCTTGAAGAAAGCCACGGCGTTGCTGCGGCCGGCCGGCTTGAACTGGGCATCCTTGCCGTCCAGCAGTTGCTGCAGGTCGTCGGCCATGTGATCGACGTTGCAGCTATCGCCGCTGCAGGCGCCGCCCGCGGCTTTCTCGGCGGCGCGCTTTTCCAGCAGCCAGGCCGCCAGCGCGCGCGGCGATGACAACGGCGCCGGGTTGTCACCCACGGCCAGGTAAGACGTACTGACGGGATAGGTCTTGATCAGATAAGCGGCCAGCTTATCCTTGTCAACCTTGAGATCGGTGGAACACAGGGCGCCGTTGGCGTCGGCGGCCCAGGCCAGGGTGGCGGCGCCGGGCATGGTGAACAGCAGCGCCGCGGCCAGCGAATGGAATCGGCCTCGCATGAAGATCCTCGTTATTGTTGGTATGCACACATCGATGCACGACGGATGAGCGGCCGCCGTGACCGGGCGAAGAGTCGTCTGACAAAGTCGAACGAAGAGGTCAAGCGCAGGTATGAAGCGCTGCGCCGCAAAATGTTCAATCGGCGCCGGAGGTTTTACATCCTCGGGAATGCCCGTACATAGGGTGCGGGCGAAGCAAGCCGCGACGCCGCAAGAAGCGGCGCCGCGGCTTGGCGCAATCCGATGCGGCGCTGCGCCCTCAGACCTTCGACGGCAGCGTCAGGCCCGGCAGCGGGCGGAGATCCAGTTGGCCCAGCAGGAACGGCTTGATCACCAGCTTGTAGCTGGCCAGATCGAAACCCTTGAGGCTGGCGGCCGGACGTGGCAGCAGTTGCTGATGTTCCTGGTCCAGCGTGCCGAGGTAGCGCCAGTGGTCGATCACGTGCACTTGCTGCCAGCCCTCGCCTTGCTCGATGATGCCCATCGGGCCTTCATAGGGCCAAGGCAGGATGCGCAGATCTTCCAGCGCCTGCATCAAGCGCTCCTGGTGCAATTCGTGCGATTCTTCGCCAGTGCAGGCGCCGCGGCAACGGCGGATCTGGCGGCCGAAGCAAGCCACTCCTTCGCCGCTGCTCTCTTCCAGGCCGGTGGCGATGGAGCACAGCGCATGGCGCTCCACCAGTTTTTGCAGCGCCTCTTGCGCGGCGCGCTCGCTGGCGAAGATGCCGAACAGGTTCTCGGCGCGGCTGAAATCGCGCTCGGCCACCTGGGCCACCTTCGGCTGCCCCACCAGATTCAGGCGCAGCGTGAACAGGCAGCGCTTCTGGCGCGATTTCTTGTTGTGCGCCGGCTGCAGATCCTGCACCAGGCTGTGTTCCATCAGGGCCGCGCCCAGTTCGCCGGCGGTGCGGCGGAATTCGATGCGACGCGTCTGGCGCACCAGCAGTTCTTCTTCATGATTGTGCAGATGCGCCAACACCCGGCTGCGCAGGTTGACGCTGCGGCCGACGTACAAGGGCATGTCGTTGGCGCCCATGAACACATACACGCCGCCCGCCGAGGGCAAGGCGTCAATGTCGGCACGCTCGATATGGATCGGATAGCTGTAGGTGGCCGCGCGATGCGGCGCCGGCTGCGGCGCGCTGAAGGTGGCAATGGGCAGGCCGTGGCCGCGCATGCCGCGCTGGTCTTCCTGCTGCAACAGGCGCTCCACCAGCGCCGCGGGCAACTTGCCCGGGCTCTCCGGACGCCGTGACGCCGGCGCCGACGGCATCAGGCCGGGCATGGAAGCGTGTATCAGGTGGCGGGTGAAAAGCTGGGTCAGGGAGTGGCGATGGCTGGTGGTATTCATGGCGGTTGCCAAGTCCTTCTTGTTGTTCATGTCACGTTTTTAACGTGCTCTGTCGGTCAGTCGGTGGCTGGATCCCGGGATCTGATCTGATCAGCGCCGCCGAGGCAGCGCAAAGTCCCGTCCAAAACTTAAAGTGGATTATGAAGTTGCCCCCTGTCGGGCACAGTCGGCAGGACGATGAAGATCGTGTAGGACATTGCCTGTTCCCGGCCGGCTGAGGCAGCGGACAAGCCTGTCTTGCCTGCCGACAAGATCCGGCCCGGTTCGACGGCGGTGCGGGAATGGTTGCGATGCGCGCCCTTCTTGCTGCGCGTCAAGGCGGCGCCGGCAGCGATGGTCTAGGTTTTTCCTACAAGGATTTACCGCGCACACCGATACAGGCGCGGCCCGGCCGGACTTAATCTCCCCATCATCCTTTCCGTTTTTTACCCTTTCACCCTACGGAGTCGCCATGTCCGCCACCGTTGCAGAAATCCTCATCGATACGCTTTACCAGATCGGCGTCCGGCAAATCTTCGGCGTGGTCGGCGATGCCCTCAATCCGCTCACCGACGCCATCCGCCGCGACAAGCGCATCGAATGGATAGGCGTGCGCCACGAAGAAGGCGCGGCCCTGGCCGCCGCCGGCCAGGCCAAGCTGACCGGCCGCCTGGCGGTGTGCTGCGGCACCACCGGCCCCGGCTCCAACCACCTGGTGGCCGGCCTGTACGAAGCGCGCAAGGATCACGCGCCGGTGCTGGCGATTTCCGGCGGCGTGCCGGCCGCGCGGCGCGGCACCGACTACTTGCAAGAGAACACGCCCGATATCCTGTTTCGCGACGTTGCCGCCTATACCCAGACCATCACCAGCCCGGAACAGGCCCCCGCCGTGTTCCACCAGGCCATCGCCCAGGCCTATGCGCAGCGCGGCGTGGCACACCTGAACATTCCGGCCGACGTCATCGGCGCCAAGGTAGCCCAGACCGTCCCCAGCATCGCCACCCTGCGCGCCCGCGCCGAGCTGGCGCCGGCCGACGAGGAGATCGAGGCCGCCGCCCGGCTGATCAACGCGGCCAAGTCAGTCGCCATCTTCGCCGGCAACGGCTGCCGCGAGGCCATCGATGACGTGTTGGCGCTGGCTGGCAAGCTGCAAGCGCCGGTGATGCATACCTTCCGCGGCAAGGATCTGGCGGCCTACGATCATCCGCACTGGATAGGCGGCGTCGGCCTGATCGGCGGCGCGCCCGGCACCGATGCGCTGCATGAGGCCGACGTGATGCTGATGCTGGGCTCCGACTATCCCTATTCCGAATTCCTCCCCACCAAGAACAAAGTGATCCAGATCGACGAACGCGGCTTCGTGCTGGGCCGCCGCGCCCCGGTCGCGCTCGGCATCACCGGTTCGGTGGCGCCGGC
Organism: Herbaspirillum frisingense; assembly: GCA_009914615.1. Classification (GTDB taxonomy): domain Bacteria; phylum Pseudomonadota; class Gammaproteobacteria; order Burkholderiales; family Burkholderiaceae_D; genus Herbaspirillum; species Herbaspirillum frisingense_B. The sequence continues at coordinate 8,906 of WNDX01000129.1, read as the reverse complement.
CGTGAAGCAGTTGCTGGCCAAAGTGGAAGGCAAGACCGAAGGCGCCTTCCTGCAAAAGGTCAACGCCGACCGCGAGCGCTGGAATGCCTCGCTGGATCGCGCCGCCGAGGAAAAGCGCCATCACAAGAAGATCAAGCCGCAGCGCACGGCGCGTCGCCTGAGCGACCTGGCGCGCGACGATGCGGTGTTCGTGGTGGATACCGGCGTGGTCACGCTGTGGTGCGGCAACTGGATACGCCAGAGCGGCCGCCAGCGCATCCTGGCCTCGTTCAACAATGCCGCGGTCGGCACTTCGCTAGGCCAGGCCAATGGCATCCAGGCGCTGGATCGCGACCGCCAGGTGATCGTGGCGGTCGGCGACGGCGGCTTCACCATGCTGCTGGGCGAGTTCATGACCAGCGTGGAGCACAAGCTGCCGGTCAAGGTGGTGGTGTTCAACAACCGTGAATGGGGCCTGGTGCATCTGGAAATGGAAGAAGCCGGCCTGCCCGCTTTCGACGGTTCGGAATTCCCCAATCCCGATTTCGCCGCCTTCGCCCTGGCCTGCGGCGCCCAAGGTTTTACCGCGCGCACACCGGACGAGCTCGACGGCGCCATCGGACAATTGCTGGCCGCACCCGGGCCGGCGGTGCTCAACGTCTTCATCGACCCAGCCGAACTGCCCGGCATGCCGCACATCAAGATGGAACAGATCTGGCGCTTTGGCATGGCCAAGGTGCGCGAAAGCCTGATCGCCATGAAAGGAGGCTGAACATGGACAAGACCGACCGCCAGCGCGAACAGTACGCGCAGGAATTGCAGGCCCGCTTTGCCGACTACAAGCGCTGGGCCATGGATAACTGGCCGGTGCGCGAACAAGCACTGACCGACGCCGCCTTCGTGGCCGCCGAACGCGAACTGGCGCTGATGACGGGCGCCATGCTGCATCCGGGGCGCAAGTCCGGCGCGCTGCCCGCCGACGGCAAGCAAGAGGCGCAGTTCGAAGATGTCACCCCTGCCCCGTGGCCTTGAATCCAAGGCCGCGCTTGGTTCGCGGCAAGCCCGCCGGGCGCCCTCGCGCATTCTTACAGCCGCTTCAGGAGCCCGCTTATATCGGCCGCCCGGGCGCGGCAGTAAGCTGAAGACAGTGATACCCCAGTGACCCGAAGGAGATTGACATGTCCGCATCCAAACCAGCCAAGCACGAGCGCCCCAACGACTACGACACGCCTTCCGAGGTGGCATTGGACGAAGCCAACGAGATGAGCTTCCCCAACAGTGATCCGGTGGCGACGTCGAATATCACGCGCATCAAGAAGGCGCCCGACATGGCGCATGCCCGCACCGATCATCAGAACCAGCACACGGTCAAGCAATCCGGCAAGCGCTGAGCGACGCCGCGCCGCCATCCACGGGCTTCCATTCCCGTTCATCGGGCGGCCCGGCCTTGCGCCGTGGCCGCCTTTTCATTTTCCAAGGGAGATCAACATGGCACACCGATACAGTAATCTGAAGGTCGCCGTCCTGGTGACCGACGGCTTCGAACAGGCCGAACTGCTGGAACCGAAGAAGGCGCTGGAAGCCGCCGGCGCCACCGTTCACATCCTCTCGGACAAGAAGAGCAGCGTGCAGGGCTTCAAGCACGTCGACAAGGGCGAAGTGGTGTCGGTCGACAAGACCATCGACGAGGCGCGCGCCGACGACTATTCGGCGGTGTTGCTGCCGGGCGGCGTGGTCAACGGCGACGCCCTGCGTCTGCTGCCGCAGGCGCGCAACTTCGTGCGCGCGGCCAATGATGCCGAAAAGCCGATTGCCTCCATCTGCCACGGCGGCTGGCTGCTGATCTCGGCCGGCCTGGCCAAGGGCCGCACGGTGACCAGCTGGCCCAGCCTGCAGGACGATTTCAGGAATGCCGGTAGCCAGTGGGTGGACCAGGAAGTGGTGCGCGATGAGAACTTCGTCTCCTCGCGCAAACCCGCCGACATTCCGGCCTTCAACAATGAATTCATGAAGCTGCTGGACGAACAGCAAAAGCGCGAACTCAACCCGCCGTCCCCGGCCGCGGCAGGCGATGAAGCCGGCGGCGACGCCGAGGGCGCCCTCACCGGCGCGCGCAAGCTGTCAGACAAAGGCACCGCCCCCGCCGCGCCGCAGGATCACGAGAGCGAGGCCTTCGCCGTGGCGCACGGACAGGCGCATCAGAGCGACGGCTGAGCCGGGCGATGGTAGTGCGTGCCGCCCGGCGCGGCACGCGCGTGCGGAGCGTACTGTCATTGCAAGCACATAAAGGCGGAAGAGGATGGTTTCCTCTTCCGCCTTTTTCACGCCTGCCACATCAGGACGCAGCCTGGAAAGAAATCAGTGCGCGCCGCCGTCCTGCCGCATGGCCTCGGCCAGCAGCGCCAGGGCGGCCTTCTCGGCACGTTTTCGCTTCTTGCAGATGCGCACCGCTTGGCCTTGCAGGGCCATGTCCCACAAATGGTTCACCTGGGTATCGACGTAGGCGGCGTATTTGTTCTTGTCGAGCTTGGCCACGCGCGGCATGAACTTGCCGCCGTGCAGCTTCTCGCCGGATTTCAGGGAGTGTTTCATGGAGGCCTCCTTCGCGCCCGAGCGCACAAGATGATCGAACGGCAAAACGGTGATCGTAGCGGCCTGGCAGCGCGGGCAACGAGGCAAGATGAAGCCGGCGTCCCTGGCGGGTACGTCGGCTTCCTCTGCGGCTAATGCGTCCGTTGCGACCTCGTCAATGTGCCGCACCCTGGCGGCGACGACGAGACGCTTCCCGGCGGGCTTACTGCTGGGGCGGCGCTCCGCGTCCCCCTCCATCATTGCTTGGAGGCGTCAACCTTGCTTTTCAGTTCGGTGGCCATTTGCAGGTGTTCCTGCAGACCCGGCAATGTCTTGGCGGCGAAGTTCTTCACGTCGGGATCCTGTGCCGAGGTGGACGCCTTCTGGAACAGCTTGACCGCATCCTTGTGCGCCGACACGCCTATCATGCTGGCGTAGCGCTTGTCGAAAGTGTTGCCCTTGAGCTTTTCCAGCACCGCGATTTTGGTGCGCTGGGCCACGGTCGGCTCGGCCGGCAGGCTGACGTCCTTGCTGGAGGCCAGTTGCTTGAGCTGGTCGCCGACCTGGGTGTGCTGCTCGATCATCTTCTGGGCGAAATCCTTCACCGCCGGATTGGACGTCTTTTCCAGGGCGATCTTGCTGGCCGCGATCTCGGCATTGCCGGCTTCGGCTGCCTTCACCATGAAGTTCTTGTCCTTGCCCGGGACGGTGTCGGCATGCACGTTGACCGCCAGCGCGACGCCGGCCGCGCACAAGGCGGTGGCGCCCAGCACGCGCCGCACTTTTCCGGAATGACGCGGGCCGAAGACACGGCCATGGGGACGAAGTATGGGGCTCATGATGTTCTCCTTTCGCTTTCCTGTTGGCAAGCTGCCGCGGCAGCTTTCATGTCTTCACTCTAGCCAGCGCGCGTCCCGTTTTGCATCAGACGGTGCCAACGACCGCTGTAAGAATCGATGAGCGTAAGGTCAATGGCCGCCGTGTTTTTCCACGGTGTAATCGGCCACGGTGTCGCCATAGCGGTCCGCCAGTGCCTGGTGGAAACCATGGCGGCTCTGCGGCTTGATGAAGAGCACCATGACCTCGGGATGGGCCGCGCGGATGCGCCGTTCCATCTCCACCACCAGCGCCTCGATGTCGCCGGTCTTGAGCTCATCGTCGAATTCCACGCTCAGCGCGGCCAGGATCTGGTTGGGCGCGAGATGGGCGGTCATCGCCCCATGCGCGCCGACCACGCCCTCCACGCCCGACGCCGTCTGCAAGATGGCGTCCACGATGCCCTGGTGGGCGCGCTCGCCGATCAGCAGATCCTTGGTTTCGCGCGCCAGCACCCAGGCGGTGCAGGCCAGCAGGCAGCCGATGGCGATCGAGGCCACGCCGTCCAGGCGCGGATCGGCATACACCTGGGACAGCCAGATGCCAGCGAAGGCGATGACGATGCCGAGGATGGCTGCGGTGTCTTCCAGGAGCACGATGAAGGTGGGCGGATCCTTGCTCTCGCGCACCGCGCCGGCCAGTTCGGCGATGCCGCGCCGGCCCTTGAACCTGGAGAGGGTGAACAGCCAGGTCGCGCCTTCGAACAGGGCCGAGGCCAGCAGCACCAGATAGTTGACGTGCACATTGCGGATCGGCTCGGGGTCGAGGATGTGATTCACACCCTCATAGATCGACATGCCGGCGCCCAAGGTGAAGATCAGCACCGCCACCACGAAACTCCAGAAATACAACTCGCGGCCATAGCCGAATGGATGCTCGGGATCGGGCCGGATGTCGGCGCGACGCATGCCGTACAGGAGCAGCAATTCGTTGCCCATGTCCACCGCCGAATGGATGCATTCGCTGAGCATGGCCGAGCTGCCGGTCCACAGCGCCGCCGCCAGCTTGGTCAGCGCCACCATCAGGTTGCCGGCCAGCGCGGCGTAGATTACCGGTCGCGACGGACCGCCGCCGGCCGCCTCCCCGTCCAATTCACGGCGCAACTGCGCCACCGCCCGTGTCAGCGTGCGTGCCATGGCTCAGCGGGGCCGGTCATCCTGCGTATTGCGCTTGTTGCGCAGGTATAGCACCTGTCCCAAGAGCGCGGTCAGCAGCAGGAAGACATTCGACACGACAAACACCCAGTCGCCCTGCAGCACGCTGTAGATCACGAAACCGGTGGAAGCCGCCAGTTGCCCGGCGAACAGCCAGTGCGAGACGCCCTTGGTCGAATGCGTGCGCCATTGCTCATACACCTGGGACGAGATGGTCAGCAGCAGGATCAGCGTGGCGCCCCAGCCGATCAGGTCGGTGATACGCTCAGACATGGCGGGCTCTCCGGACGGAATGGGTGGATGGACTCATGGCGAAATGATGCCCGCACGCCCCTCGCGCGACAGTCGGCAGGCGACGCAATGTCCTGTAGGAAGACGGCGCGGCTCCGTCCCGCCACCGCCTGGCGGTTCGCGGTCGGTCTTTTCCCGCAGCCCTGCGCGAATCTGCCGACTCCACAAAGGGCAAATGCGGCATTGCGGCAAGCGGCGGTGTTGTCTAGGCTGAAATATCGGCGGTCGCCGGCCTGGCGACGGTAGCCGGATAACGCTCAACTAGCGATCAACTAGCGATCAACTAGCGCTCAATTAGCGATCACCCAGTCATCATTGGAGGTAAGCATGCATGCCACCCGTACCATCGCCGACGTCATGACGCGCGGCGCCCATACGCTCAAGCCCGAGGATTCGATCATCCGTGCCGCGCAGACCATGGATGAGCTGGACGTCGGCGTCCTGCCGCTTTGCGACGGCGACGGCAACCTGGTCGGCCTGGTGACCGACCGCGACATCGTGCTGCGCGCCGTCGCCAAGAACCGCCTGTCGGAATCCGTCCCGCTGCAAGAGGTGATGAGCCACGAAGTGGTCTGGTGTTTCGAGGATGAACCGGTGGACGACGTGCTGGACGACATGGTTCAGCGCCAGATTCGCCGCCTGCCGGTGATGGATCGCCAGAAGAACCTGGTGGGCATGGTCAGCCTGGGCGACGTCGCCGCCAAGACCCAGAACCGCGGCATCGGCGGCGCGCTGGGCGAGATCTCGCTGCCGGCCGCGCCGGCCCGGCGCCGGCCCAATGCGCCGCGCTCGGGCGAATACGAACTGCCGGAAGTGGTCAACGCCGACCTTGCGGAAGTCAACCTGGGGCGTAGTTGAGGTTTGCGGAATGGTTAAGCTCGGATCCGCTATGAAAAAGACCGGCTGCGGCCGGTTTTTCCTTGTAGGGGTTTTTCTGACACGCTAATCGGGCAGTGTCCGATCTCCTTTTCCGCCGTGCATCGTTACTATGCACTCCAACGAACTCGAAACCGAGGACAGCAATTCCAGTACGAACGTCCCCCTCCGTCGTGCCAGGAAATCGTCCACCCCCAATCGGTTTATCCCCACGGGTCGTTTTCATAAGCAGAAATTCATCGAAGATTCCCCCGATCTTCGGCGTCTTATATCCCTCCCCCTCCGGCCGCCTCCCCAGGCGGCCATTTTTTTTGCCTGCCTCCATGGTATCAGCCCTGTATCAGCCCTAAGCCCTATATCAGCCGCGTACCGACCCTGCATCATAGATGCTCGCTGACGTCGTCCCGCTTGTGCGCGGCGCCCTGCCTGTGCTGTGCCACATACCCGAGAGCATCGCCATAAGCGGTATCGCTGAGCTCGCGCACCGGCTCGCATACGTGAACCGCCGGTTCGCCGCCTTCGGCGCTGCCGATCAGCACCACGCCGCGAAAACCGCCGCCGGCGACCTGCTCCACGCCGGGTTGCATGTTGGGGGCCGGCCATTCGTGCATTTTTTCGCCGCCGGGAAGATCGACCGGAATCGTCATGTTCGCCTCCTTATATCGTATATCGCTGGTTGCGGCCGCCCGGCGCACGCGCCGCCTGATCCAGGTCAGATGTTGCGGCATCGCCGTCCGGACAGGCCGAAGTGGAAGTATCCTTACCAGCATAGGAAGCGCGGCGCGAGGATGACAGCAAGAAGTTGCCGTGGATGCACGTAGGACTCGCTGAAGATGAGCCCGCCAATGGCATGGAATATGCTGATCATGCGCAGCCCCGCACGCTTCCCCGCCAACCCTGTCCGGATCCGTCATGCCCATCAATTACCTGCGCCGCCTCACCAGCCCGGCCCGCACCGATCTGTCGAACCGTCATCTCGGCCGTTCGCTGGCCTTCGTGGCCGGCGCCGTCAATGCCGGCGGCTTCCTGGCCGTGGGCCAGTACACCTCGCACATGTCGGGCGTGGTGTCAGCGCTGGCCGACGACCTGGCGCTGGGCCAGACCATGCTGCTGGTGGCCGGCGCCAGCTCGCTGCTGGCTTTCGTCACCGGCGCCGCCTGTTCTGCTGTCATGATCAACTGGGCGCGGCGACGCGGCCTGCACAGCGAATACGCCATGCCGCTGATGCTGGAAGCGATGCTGCTGCTGTGCTTCGGCATCCTAGGCAGCAACCTGGAAGGCCATCGACTGCTCTTCGTGCCGGTCACGGTGGCGCTGCTGTGCTATGTGATGGGACTGCAGAACGCCATGATCAGCAAGATCTCCCGTTCCGAAATCCGCACTACCCATGTGACCGGCCTGGTCACCGACATCGGCATCGAGATCGGCAAGATGTGCTACTGGACGTTGGCGCCCAGGCTGCCCGGCGAAGCGCAGGCCGACGATCCGGTGCCGCCAGCGCGGCGCAAGTTCGCCTTGCTGTCTTCACTGCTGCTGATGTTCTTCCTGGGCGGCGTGGCCGGAGCGCTGGGCTTCAAGGCGATCGGCTTCCTCGCCACCGTGCCGCTGGCGGCGTCGCTGTTCCTGCTGGCGCTGGTGCCGCTGCTGGACGATCTGTCGCGGCACTGAGGCGGCGCTGCCGCGCTGCCCGATGCAGCCCTGCGGCGCACGGACGCAAAAAAAGGCGCTGCCGGGCGCCTTTTCGTTTTTTTTGTTGTCGGTACTGCCGTGCCGGGTGCGCCGGCTGCCGCTGCCTGAGGCGGCAAGTTCATCCCGCCGGGGCGGGATCAGGAGTGTTGCCGCGGATTATTGTCCGACTGCTGGGGCTGCTGCGGGGACTGGCTGCCGGCCTGCGGGGCGCTTTGGGTCATCTGCGGCGCCGCCGCGATGGTGCTGGTGCCGGGTGCTGTCGCGCTGGCATTGGCGGCGTTCTTGCGGCCATGGCTGTTCAGTCCGCCCTTGCGGCCTGCTTCGCGCGCTTCAGCCGATGTGAACTCGTGGGCAGCACCCTTGGCATGGGCTGCCTTGCCGCCCATGCTGGCAATCTGGCGCTGCTTCTGCGGGTCCATCGCTGCGAAACCGCGATTGCTGGTGCCCGGGTTTTGTTCATTTGCCATGTCTGACTCCTTTGTCTGGAATGGTCGAGGGTTGAGCGGACGAGACCGGCGCCTTGATGATGCAGACCGAAGGTCCGAAGCCCATCCGGCGGCGCAAGCTGTTGTCCACGTCTGCAGTTTAGGAAGCATCCACGGCAGTAACTATCAGAAGAGCCCGACAGCCCATGTAAGGATTGACTGTAGGAAATGAAGGAATCCGTGAAGATGAGCTTACCGTTTTTTATCGATGAGCTCGATTTCCGTCAAAACGGTTATTGCTCATCCATGCCAAAACCCGTAGCGGCGCGCATTCCCTTGTTTTGTTCCCACTCATCAAGACGTGCCTACAACGCCGACAGCGCTTGCTTACCACCACTTGCGGCGACTTCCGATAACCCCGGCGACCGCGTCGGCCTAACATGATTTCCACGCCGCCCTTGTAACGGTGCCCGGCGGCAGGCGCCCGGAGCCACTCACTGTTTCCGGCCTCAGCCGTCATGCAAGCGGCGCCTGGCGGCGTATTTTCACTATTGACCAAGGAGAGATGACTCATGTCGAACCAGAATCAATCGCATCAGCGTGGCGGCAGCCATGAACAGCACGTCAAAGCCGGCCAGCAAAGCCACAAGAATTCGCGCTGATGCACGGCGCGGCGGGCAGATCGAGGCGACCGGCCTCTTTGCCTCAGGCAGCAGCCGCGCCCTGAAGTTGCTTCATCTGGCGCCTCACCCGGTACCAGGTTCCAAGCAAGTCTCCGGAGGTTACCTCCAGCCTCCTATTGGGCCGCCCTAGTGCGGCCCTTTTTTCGCCCGGTCGCCGTCGGCCGGTTCTCCTCAGTGGTTCTCCTTAGTTTGTAACTTCCTCTCCTGCGGCACCTCAAATACTGTATATTTATATGGGGTATCCACTTAGCTCCACTAGCAGGATGTTGGAGCGATTTTCTTGCTAGCAATGCCTCGATAGGTGATCGGATCAGTGAGGACGGCTTGCCCCAACAAGCGGTAAAACAGTAGCCCTCTGGATA
>WNDX01000128.1 GCA_009914615.1 Herbaspirillum frisingense | reverse complement strand
ACTTCACTTGGGCTGTTTGGCGAAGTACGCCGCCGCTTTTTGGCGAAGTACGCCGCCGCTTTTTTTAGGAAAGCGTTCTCCTCCTCCAGCCGCGCCACTTCACGTTTGAGCCGTGCATGTTCGGCCAACTCCAAGCGTTGTGCCTGATCGTCCTGGTCGTGCCGCCGCGCCTGGGCGCGCCAACTGTACAGCTGGGCAGGCTGCAACCCCAGATCACGAGCCACCGTGGTTACCCCTTCTGTGGCCGCTCGCAACAGTGCCTGCTGCCTGAACTCCAGGCTGAACTCCTGCCCCTTTCTGCCTGCCTTGCTCTTGGTCATCGTCCACCTCCTATTGCGATAGTTAATCGCTTATAGGGGTGTCCGTGAAACGGGGGCAAGATCACTTCGAATGTCGCGCCTTGCTGCTTGAGCCACCTGACGAACTCGCTTTGCTTCACCGCACCTCCTTTCGTTGATTCAATGAAGGAAGTGTAATCAAAAATGTTTACTACTGCAAGGGGTTTGTAATCATTTTTGATTATATTTTCAGTGTCTCCATCAGCCAATGCTGACTTGCCGCCTTCGGGCGGCTTTTTTATTCCGAATCCCGCAAGAGTGCCGCAGGGCGGCTAAGAGCGCTTGACTGCGACTGCTTGGGCGGGATCCCTGACGAAAGGTAGTGAAATGCCCAATATGCGCGCAAAGCTCGTCTTGCAGAAGATCGAACAGTTCGAGGCCATCGAGAACCTGCATTTCTCAGCCGTCGCTGCGAAGAGCTATCCCACCGATGGCTCCGACGAGAACAACACCTACGCCAAGTTCTCGCCCAGCGCCAGCCTGGTGATGACCGTGATGAATCCGGAGTTGCTGGGCAAGTTCAAGGCGGGCGAGTCCTACTACGTGGACTTCACGCCCGCCGAGTGACCCATTCCGCGAGCCGGTGACTCGGAAATAAGGCCGGCAGCCCCTCGACGTTGGCGAGCCGGCGGTTTTCCGTTGGGTCATGGCGGTTTCCCGGTGCGGGCGAGGGCATCTATTTCAGGCGATTGCTTCTGACAAGCAGTTGCGCAATTCAGGGTTTGCGAGGCAAAAAATGATGGATCAAAAGTCGACGATCATTGCGTACAACGCAGATGGAACCGTGGCATCCATCACCAAGACCGATGGCCGGCTCACCTGGGTGAAGACCTTTTCTTACACCAACGGCCAGGTCACAGCTATTTCGAAGTGGGTGCAGCAATGATTGAGGAATCTGAATTCCTTGAGTTGCTGACGATCTTCGGCGGCAATAAAGGGCAGCGTTCGTCCCAGGCTGTACGGGGTACCGGCCTTTCGAAGCCGCACGGCTCGCAGGCAACGGTCAATGAGGCGTGGGATCAGCCTTCCGGCTGCCTGAAAATGGAGATGGAGGCCCCGTTCAGCCGCGTGCGCATCTGGGTCTTCAACCGAGGTGCGAACGGAAGTAGCAATTGGGAATTTGCGGTCGCCGCAACGGAGAAGGGCGGCCCAGATGGCAGTGTGGCGAACACCTTCTATCCGTGGAAAGGCGGCGTCTCCAACAACGCCCTGCAGGACGCAACGCACGACTGGGGTTGGCAGCGTGTCACCTTCGGCATGGGGGGCATTGGGCAAAGCGGGCTGATCGATCCTGGCCTCAACCCGAACTACGCTTCGGGCAAGCTCTATCCCAGCACAGAAATGCGACAGGCCTATCAGCAGTCGGCGACTACGCAGGCCCTCGGCGATGTGCTGGTGTCGGACTGGGTGAATTGTCAGAGCATCCAGCCGGCTGCACCTGGCCCCGCCGGCCTGTCGCGGCCTTATCTTTTGGTGCGCACGCACTGTCTCAAGGGCGGATTCCCCACGGAGAAGGTGGACAATTACGTTGTCAGCGCTGCCATCGTGAAAGCCGAGTACGACGCATGGGTGGCAGGCAGCAAGGCGAAGCGACTCACGTATTACCGTGGCATCACCGGCGGCGACCCGACTACGACCTTCACGCTCGTGCCGTCGGCTGCAGGCGCGCCGGATGGATCGCTGGCAAGCCAGAACTACCCTTATATCGCCGTGGAGGTTGAATACACGGTAAAAGTGCGTTCGTTCGCGTGCTTCGGGGACAGCAATACCGAGGGTTATAACTGGCCCTTTGATGCGATCCTTCAGATGTCAACGCCGGACGCGCCCTATACCTCTGCCAATTTCGGCATGTCCACCAACCGCAGCGTCCAATATTTCTCGATGATGGATGCGGTGCTGAAGAGGGGCTTGCGGCCGACCGATGTGCTGATTCCGTCGCACAGCACTAACGACGCGCCGGCCACGGTCTACGACTTCGACCAGTTGCGCGTGCAGCTGCTGGAGCGGATCAAGTTGTGCAACGACTTGGCCATCACGCCGTGGATCTGGACGCACTTCTACGGGGTGGTAAAAGGAGCGGGCGATCCAGCCAACAACGTCGCCGAGGCGGCGTATCTGGACTGGGTGCGCGCACTGTGCGCGGCTGGAAAGGCGAAGTTGGTGGATATCGCCAAGGGCTGGGACCGCGCAAGCATGCGTGCGGCAGACAATACGCACCCGAACGCCACCGGTATCGCGTACTGCACCGGGGTGTTCTTGAGCGCTCTTCAGGCTGGGTAAGACATGGGCTACAAATATAAGGCTACCAACGCAGGCCAGTTGAGCATTCACGCCGTCAGTATTAACGGGATCATCGAAACCGATTCGACGGCCAAGGTGCTCTCCAACGTGACGGCTGCGGCGGCCCAGTACGATGACCTGACGGTGAGCGACTGGGGCGATATCCAACAGAACGACATCATCCAGGTCAATGGCGCCGGCAACGCCGGTGCAAATAAGGCCTTCATCGTCGGCGGCCTGGGAAAGCGTTCGAACGCTGCGGCGACACGCACGTTGATCTGGCTGCGCCAACAACGGCCCATTCTCACCGCCGTGTCTGCGGTGCCGGTGTCTCCGTACTTTATGGTACGCACCCGTTTCCGGCCGGATAAGGTGGTGCTCACCAATCTGAACACAGGCGATCGCCACGAGTGGCTGCGCGAGATGGACGAGAACACCGCGCGGAAGATTGCCGCAAACGGCGTCGTCACTATGTTGGCGGACAGCGGGATCTTCCCCCTCGCCAACGGCTTCGCGTTCCATCCGTCATTGCTCGATGTGAGCCAGAAGATGGCGTACGAAGTGGCCTTCGCGAATCCGTAGTTACGGGCCGGAATGCCGGTCATGGAAAGTCGATGCTGAAGATCAACGTTCATGCCGATTTGGCGCGGCAAGCACGCGGAGTTACTGCTGCCCTGCAAAAGCAGGTGGCATACGCCCAGGCGATGGCCCTGAACTCGCTAGGGCGGCAGGTGATGCAGGCGGAACAGGACAACATCCGTTCCGTTTTCGAGCGGCCCAAGCCCTTTACCCAAAACTCCCTTGGTATCAAGCGGGCGACGAAGTCGAACCCCGTGGTGGTCATCTTCATGAAGGACATCACCGCGAAGTATCTCAAGCCGTACGAAGTCGGTGGGGCTCACGCCTTGCCTGGCAAGGCGCTATTGAATCCGAAGGACATCCGACTGGATCAGTACGGCCAGCTTCCTAAGTCTACGTTGGCCCGCCTCAAGGCCAGGCCAGATATTTTTATTGGTCCTGTTCGAACTAAAGCCGGCCTTGTTAATGGTGTCTGGCAGCGATTCACCGACACGAATCGCGTGTCACTTCTGAACAATAAGGGAAAGCGGTTACGTGGCCTGAATAGAGCCGTCTCAGAAGCGCACCCTGCTGGCCGATTGAAACTGCTTATACGGTTTGGGGATGCGATACCGGTGAACAAGAAGCTTCGATTCGGTGCAACGGCAAAGCGCATTGTGGACGCCGGCTTGTCGCCCGCATTTGCGGATGCGATGGCGCGCGCAGCCGCGACCGCGAAATGAATAGAAATGTTGCCAAAAAGATACGGCGGGTCCTTCCCTGGAACCCGGACCACGCGGGCATTGCGCGCCGCGATGTAACCGCAGCTATGAAATTTTGAAATTTGGGTAACAGGTAGCGGATGGAACTGCTCAAACAAGCCGGGTTCGCGACGCTACACAACGTCAGCCGCAAGACGGTCACCGTATGGAAAGACCGCGGCTGGCTTGTGATGCAGGGCGATATGGTGGACGTTGAGGCGTCGAACGCTCTGCTGAAAAAGTACCGTTCGGCCGCTGTTACCCAGCCCGAGGCAGGTAACAGTTCGGGTAACACGGCAGGTAACAAGCCGACGGCTGCACCAGGTAACAAGCCTGCCGTGATCGTCAGACCAGAGCAGGCTGATGACGAAACATCGGAGCAGGCCGCCGAGCGCTACATCGATGTGCATGGAGCCCCCTGGGATCGGGATGAAGCCCGGCGCATCAAGGAAAACTACCTGGCGCTCCTGAACCAACTGGATTACGAGGAGAAATCGGGAAAGCTGGTCGATCTGGCCGTGGCCGAGTCGGTGCTGTTCGATCAAGCGCGCGCCGCGCGCGATGCTTGGATGAACTGGCCCTCTCGGGTAGGGCCGCTTCTGGCGGCGGATTTCGGCCTGGAGGCTGACCGCGTAACCGAAGCCCTGACCACCTATGTCCACAAGCACGTTGCAGACCTCGGGGATCCCAACGCAGATTTCCGGCCCGAAAGCTGACCGCCTGCGGCGCAGCTTCCGCCAAGGCTGGACGCCCCCGCCGCGCATCAGCGTGCCGGAGTGGGCTGACCGGTACCGCCAGTTGGCCCCCGAGGCGGGGAGTACATCCGGCGCCTGGCGCACCGACACAGTCGAGATCGCGCGTGGACCGATGCTCGCCGTCACAGAGCCTGGCGTGCATGTCATCACCGCGATGGTGAGCACTCAGTTGCTGAAGACAGCGCTGCTGGAGAACGTGTTCGGCTTCTTCGCGCACCTAGACCCTTGCCCGATGCTGCTGCTGCAGCCGAAGGAGGAGGCGGCACAGCAGTTCGCGAAGGAGCGGATCGCCCCATATATCCGGGTTACTCCGGTGTTGCGCGCCCTGGTGGGGACCAGTAAGACGCGCAACAAAGATGAGACGCTGCTCTACAAGGCGTTTCCGGGAGGGTTCTTGGCGCTGGCCGGCGCCGGCAGCCCTGACAACCTGGCGCGGCGGCCAATCCGGGTCTTGTTGTCGGACGAGGTCGACAAGTATCCAGTGACGCGCGAAGGCGATCCCATCGCCCTTGCGGAAGAGCGCACGGCTACGTTCGGAGTGAATTGGCTGTCGATCCGGGCTTGCTCGCCCACGATTGAGGACGAAAGTCGCATCGAGGCGAGCTACAAGGACTCGGACATGCGCCGAGCCTCCTTGGAATGCCCGCACTGCGGACACCGGATGTTTCCGGACTTCTTCAAGCATGTGGAATGGGACAAGCGGAGTGACGACGCTGGCAACGTTGTTGAGCACCTGCCCAAGACGGCGCGCATCTACTGCGAGTGTTGCGGGGTGCAGTGGTCCGAGGGGGACCGACTCAAGGCGCTGAAGACGGCGCGCTGGCACCAGACGCGTCCTTTCGACTGCTGCGGCGGCCGGCATGTGCCGCTGATGGCATACGACCAGCGCTGGAATGAAAAAGACGAGGGGAGCGTCGACGGAGTCTGGGAGTGGTGGGCCAGTGATCGCCATGCGGTCTACCGCGCCAAATGCCCAGACTGCGGGGAAACGCCTGTAGACAACAGCCATGCAGGCTTCCAGGCGAGCAAGCTGTATTCGCCCTGGCAAAAGGACAAGCCTGCGGATATCGCGGGCAAATGGCTCAAGGCCAAGGGGGATCCCGATCGTGAGCAGGCCTGGTGGAACACCCAGATGGGTTTGCCGCACAGGCCTCATGCCGGCAAAGAGCTGCAGCTGGAGGCGCTGGTTGCGCGCACGGAGATTTGGGCAGCGGACGTTCCGGACGGCGTTGGCGTCGTGACCGCGGGCGTGGACGTGCAGGATTACCGGGTAGAAATTGAAGTGGTGGGTTGGGGCCGCAACGAGGAGAGCTGGTCCATCGATACGCATGTCATCGATGGGGAGTTTGACTCTCCGGAGGTGCAGGCCCAGCTGGACAGCTATCTCGCCAGAATCTGGCGCCGGGTCGACCGGCGTGGGTTTGAGGTGATGGCTACCTGCGTCGATTCCGGCGGCCACCACACCGAGGCGGTCTACCAATTTTGTAAGGCTCGTCTTGGTCGTCGCATCTGGGCAGTCAAGGGGGAGTCCGCGCGCAACGGCGTGCGCAATCCGATTTGGCCGACCAAGCGCCCGAGCAAACGAAACAAGGCTGCGTTCCGGCCGATCATCCTGGGCGTGAACGCTGCCAAGGACACGATCCGCAACCGGTTGCATCTGGAAGCGGCCGGTGCTGGCTACATGCACTTCCCGCATGACCGGGATATCGGCTACTTCGCGCAGCTGACATCGGAGCGCTCGGTCGTGAAAGTCCAGGCGGGTCAGAAGTTCAGGGTTTGGGAACTGCCGAATGGCAAGGCCAACGAGGCTCTGGACATGCGCGTCTATGCCTATGCCGCCTTGTGTGGCCTGCTGCACATTGGTTTGAAACTTAACAAGCGAGTCGAGGCGTTGCTGGAGCCGCCGGCCGTCGAGGAGGTCGTGGAGTCGCCGCCGGTGATGCCCGACGCGTCCGAGGCGAACGTTGTTCAGGTTGCGCAATCAGCCAAGAAATCGCTGGCCGCTAGGCTGGCATAGGAGAAGCAATGTCCATCACCACCAAGGTCGGCGCCGTGACCTTTACTCATAACGCCGCCATGACCGGAGAGGTCGAGATTGAGCGGGCGGGGCTGGCGGTCAAGGTGCCGTTCGAGGCCTTGACCAAGATCGTCGCCGACAAGGTGCGGCAGCAGATGATCGAAGGAATCGAAGAGCTGAAGCCGCACGAGATCCTGGCCCTCGCAGCGTCCAAAGCCACGAAGAAGGCGTAAGGATGTCGAACTACGATCCCGCGACGAGCGACCTCGCCAACGTCCCGGTCGAGATGCTGAAGCAGTGGCAAATCGACGCCTTGCAGGCGCTGCACGACCTGAGCACGGGCAAGAGGCGCGTGACCATCGCCTATAGTCAGGGCGACGGTACGAAGTCGGTGACCTACCAGCAGACCAACATCGAAGACTTGCGCGCCTGGCTGGCGAAATTAAACGCACAACTGGGCCTCGGCAGCCGCCGCCGGCCAATCTGGACGAATTTCTGATGACAAACATTCTTGATGCTTCGGGCCGACCGATTCAACGGGCCAGCCCGGCCCGCGCTCGGCCTTCGGCATCACTGAGTGGCTCGTATCCGAGCGTGTTTCCGTACGACGCGGCGAACTGGCAGACCCAGGAGATGGGAGATTGGCTGCCGGCGATCCGGTCGCCTGACGCTGAGATCAATCAGTTTCGCGATCGCATGGTCGGGCGGCAGCGCGACATCGTTCGCAACGATGGTTTTGCGTCCGGTGGTATTACCCGGATCTTGGACAACACCGTTGGATCGGCGCTGAAGCTGTCGGTCATGCCGGATTACATGGCGCTTCGCGCCTTGACTGGCCTTAAGAGTTTTGATGCTCAGTGGGCGGTGGAATTCCGGCGTGCCACCGAGGCTCTGTGGCGCAGCTACGCAGACGATCTCGGGCGCTACGGTGATGTCAGCCGCCAGCTGACCACCTCGCAGCAGCTGCGATTGGCGATGCGGCACAAGCTGGTCGATGGTGATGCGCTGATGATGGCCTATTGGCTACCAGATCGCATTGGCGTCGGCGCCGCGCGGTACGCGACGGCCTGGCAAGTGGTCGATCCTGATCGGCTGTCGAATCCGTACCAGCAGATGGATACCAAGCACATGCGCGGGGGCGTCGAAATCGACGACTTCGGCGTGCCGGTGGCCTATCACATCCGCAAGGCCGAGCAAAACGACTGGTACAACGCCATTGAGGCCAATACCTGGGAGCGCATTGAGCGCGAGGATCCGGATGGCTGGATGCGTGTGGTGCATGACTTTGAGCGAGATCGCGCGGGCCAGAACCGAGGAATCGGTGTTTTCACCTCGGTGATTGCGCGCTTCAAGATGCTGGCCCGGTACTACGGCGTCGAGCTGCAGGCCGCCACCATAGCGGCGACGTTCGGTACCTACGTGAAGAGCCCCTATGATCCTGCACTGGTGCAGGACGCGCTGGATGGCGACAGCGACGAGCTCAGCAAATACCAAGAGCTCCGCCTTGATTGGTCGAAAGAGCGGCCGGCTATGCTCAACGGCGCCCGCATTCCAACGCTGGCACCAGGTGAGTCTATCGAACAGGTCTCGGCGGCGCATCCACACAGTGGATTCGGCGAGTTCGTCCGCGAGATGCAACGCAGTTTCGCTGCCGCTAGCGGCGTTTCCGCAGAACAGATTTCGCAGGATTGGTCGCAAACCAACTATAGCTCCGCGCGCGCGGCCCTGCTGGAAGCATGGAAGACGCTGACGCGCCGTTCGTCGGAATTCAAGACCAACACCGCAACCCCAGTTTACGCGGGCGTCCTGCACGAGATGATGGATCGTGGCCACTTGCCGCTGCCGGCCGGCGCGCCAAGTTTCCTTGAAGCCCGCACGGCATACGCAAAGTGCGCATGGCTGGGCGTGGCACGCGGTTGGGTCGATCCGGTCAAGGAAAAGCAAGGCGCGATCCTCGGCATGGATGCCGCGCTGTCGACGCTGCAGCGCGAGTGCGCAGAGCAGGGGCTGGACTACGAAGAGGTGATTGAGCAGCGCGCCATCGAAGTTCAGATGTTCAAAGACAAGGGTTTGCCGCCGCCGAGATGGTACAGCGACAACGCCGATTCGGCCTCTGAGCCGGAAGAAGGAGCCGCAGCACAATGACGAACTTGCCATTTCTGGCACAGCGGATGTTCAACACGCCGCTGGCTATCACGCCTGGCAAAGCCGAGGTGGTCATGGCCGCCTTGGCCGAACGCTTCGGTATCACGCGCCTGTTCCGGATGGATGGCCGTGCTCTTGACCTGGCGGACGCTGCCGTGGCGTCCGGCGTCATCGCTGGCGATTCGTTCGGCGGCCCGCGCGACAGCGATCGCCGTGGGTATGAAGTAATTGCTGGCATCGCCATCATTCCGGTTCAAGGCACCCTGGTGCAGAAGCTCGGGACGCTTCGGCCCTATTCCGGCATGACTGGGTACGACGGCATCCGCGCCAACCTCAGCATGGCGCTGGAAGACGCCGCGGTGCAGGCGATCGTGTTCGACATCGACAGCCCCGGTGGCGAGGTTTCGGGCCTCTTCGACCTTGTCGATGCCATGTACGCTTGCCGCGGCACTAAGCCGATGCGCGCCATCCTGAGTGAGTCTGCTTACTCGGCTGGTTATGCCATCGCCAGTGCGTGCGATCACATCTCCGTCCCCCGCACGGGTGGAACAGGAAGCGTCGGCGTCATCTGCATGCATGTGGACTTCTCGAAGGCGCTGTCCGCAGCCGGTATCGCCGTGACCATGATCCACTACGGCGACCGCAAGGCGGACGGTCACAGTGAGATTCCGCTGTCCAAGGAAGCGCTGGCGCGCTTCCAGGCGGACATCGATGCGATGGGCGGCTTGTTCGTTGAAACCGTCGCACGCAACAGGGGCTTGAAAACCTCTGAGGTGCGCGCTACCCAGGCAACCACTTATCTCGGCGCCGCTGGCGTCGAGATCGGCTTTGCCGACGCTGTCATGGCGCCGGACGAAGCTTTCCAATCCCTGCTTTCCGAGCTGGGCCAGTAGTCACTTCAAAAGGAAGAACGATGTCGAAACTCACCAAGCAAGTGGCGAAAGTCTTGTCTTTCGCCCACCTGGCCGGCGTTGCCGCGAAGCGGGCCGATACCGAAAACGATGATAAGGATCGTCGCGAGGACGCGGAGGACGAAGATCCGGACAAAAACGAGCAGGATCGCGAAAACAACACCAGCAAGAAGGGCAAGCGCGCGGAAGACGACGAGAAAGACAGGGCAGACGATGACGAGCCCGACGACGGCGACGAAGATAAGGACGGCGCCAAGGGTTCGAAGGCCGACGATCAGGACGCCGAAGACGACGATGAGGACGAGATGCGTGGCAAGAGTGCTGCGGCATCGGCCCGCCGTCGCGAACGCGCCCGCTGCGCGGCCATCTTCAGCTCCAAGGCCGCCGGCCGCAATCCGGCGCTGGCGGCAAGCCTGGCATTTAACACTACCCTGACCCGCAAGGAAGCGCTGGCGGTGCTGGAAAGCACCCCGGCGAGCATGAATGTCGCCGAGTTCGCAGGCGGCCGCGCCGCACGCAATCCCGGCATCGGCGCCGGTGGCGCCCCGAGCTCGACCGAGAAGCAGCGCACCGAAGCTCGTTGGGATCGCGCTTTCAGCAAGGTCGCACCCCGTCGTTAATCTCAACTTCTCTCTAGAAAGGAACCCGTCATCATGGGTAACCCGACTGTAACGCCGCTGCAGGAGCAGTGGCACGACGGTGGTTTCATCGTCAGCGAGGCCAATGGCCACATTTCCCGCGAGACCATCACGCTGACCGGCGGCGCGAAGGTACTGGCCGGCACCGTTCTCGGCCAGCAGACCACTGGCACCACTGCGGCGGCTGCGGCTCTGGGTACCAACAGCGGTAACGGTACTTTTGGCGCGATTTCGGTTGCCTCGCCTGCCCAGGCAGGTGACTACGTGGTGCAGTTCGTGGACGCGACGCACTTCGTCGTCGAAGATCCCCAAGGCGTGGAGGTGGGCCACGGCACGACCGGTGTTGCGTTCGCGGCCGGCGGCCTGGGCTTCACGATCACCGCCGGCGGTAACGCCTTCGTCGCTGGCGACAGCTTCAAAGTCACCGTCGCTCCTGGCTCGAAAAAGTACGCCCCGCTCAGTCTGACTGCGGGCGACGGCACTGGCGTGCCAGTTGCCGTGCTGTACGGCACCAAGGATGTGACCAATGCCGATAAGCCGGCCCTGGTGATGTTCCGCCATGCAGAGCTGAACGGCTCCGAGCTGATCTGGCCCGCCGGCGCCACTGCCAACCAGATCGCCGCGTTCATCGCCCAACTGGCGAAAGACAAGGTGCTGCTGGTCCGTTAAGGCCTGACCCTCGCAATCAAACAAGCCGCCTTTGGGCGGCTTTTCTTATTCTGAAAGGACATTCGCCGTGAGCGACATTCTGAATATCTTCCAGCAAGACGCCTTCTCGGCGGTTGCCCTGACCGATGCAGTTCAGCGTAACCCGTACCAGCCCACCGGCCTGGGCGAGCTGAACATCTTTGACCCGAACCCCATCCGTACTTCCGCGCTGGCCGTGGAAGAGCGCACCGGCCAGCTGACGCTGATTCCGTTCTCGGAACGTGGTGCCGAAGGTACCCAGCGCCAGACCGAGAAGCGCAAGATGCGCTACTTCGACGTGCCGCGCCTGATGCACGACGACACCTTGTATGCCTCCGAGCTGCAGAATATCCGCGAGTTCGGCCAGGACACCGTCCTGATGCAGGTTGAGGCCGAAGTCGCGCGACGCCTGAGCGGGCCGACGGGGCTGCTGTCGAGCGTCGAATACACCAAGGAGTACCTGCGCCTGGCCGCCGTGCAAGGCATGGTGCTCGATCCGAAAGACGGCAGCGTGCTGTACAACTGGTTCGACGAGTTCGGCATTCCCCAGGCGAACGAGGTGGCTTTCAACCTGGCCGCCGGCACTCCAAACTCGCTGCGCCCGATCTGCAACAGCATCACTCGCTCGATGGCGCGAGCGGCCAAAGGAGCGTTCACTTCGACCACGCGCGTCTTCGCGCTGTGCGGTGATTCGTTCTACGACCTGTTGACGAACCACCCGGATGCCATCCGCACCTTCGTAAACTGGTCCGACGCCGTTTCTCTGCGCGATAACAGCCAGGGCGCCGCGTTCGACGCCTTCGACTTCGCCGGCATCACCTGGGTGAACTACCGCGGCTCGGACGACAACAGCACGATCAAGATCGCGGATGACAAGGTGAAGTTCTTCCCGGTGGGCGCCCCCGGCATCTTCCGCGAAGCCAACGCGCCCGGCGAAACCGTCGATTGGGTCAACACCCCCGGCAAGCCTGTGTACGTGCTGCCGATCTTCGATACCCAGCGCCGCATGTGGTGGAAGATGGAAGCGTACGCCTACCCGCTGTTCATCTGCACCCGCCCGGAAGTCCTGCTGTCGGGCAAGGCTGGCGGCTGAGTCGTGATCGACTTCGACGCGGAAGTCCTGGCGGCCTGCCAGCAGGAGTTCGGCCGTCAGGGTTTCTATCAAGCCGCCGGTGGGGAGGCCATGCCGATCGTCGGCATCTTCACTGACGGCTATAAGTCGCCGATCATCGGCGGCGACGGTATGCCGGCCTGGACCACCAGCGCGCCGACCTTTTGTGTCCGCGCAAGTGACTTGCGCAGTTCACCCACGAAGAGCGACCGCGTGATCATCGACGGAAAGCAATACGTCGTCATGGATGCGCGCCCCGACGGAGTCGGTTGGATCGTTCTGCCCTTGAAAGTAGCAGCATGACAACCTCGGCCGAACTCAGGCAAATCGCTGTCAATGCCCTGAAAGGCAACACGACGGCAGGGCAGAGCGTTTTCTCGCCCCGCGACTTGGCAAGCTGGGAGGGCGAATATCCCATGCTCGTCGTCACGGCGCCGGAAGAGGAGGGCGAGTCTACTGGCCCTCATGGAGCGCCGACCTTTAAAGTGACGACGACCCTGCACGTTCATGCCCGCGTTGAGCGAGCCGCGGGCGACAACGACATTGGCGCCATTCAGGCACAGGCAGATTTGGAGGTGATGCGCGAGCAGATCAAGGCAGCGTTGATCAACTACACACCGTTGATGCGCAACCTCCAGCAGTACCCATTCTTCCGGTCGCAGATGCAGGTGGGCGTTTCCGATACTGACACGGCCATGCACCAGGGCTCCCTGCAGTTGCAGCTGGGCATGGAATTCATCCAAGGACCGCAGGACTTCTACCAGCCGCCCGCCACGCCTCTGGAAGGCGTGGATGCGCGCCTCCCTGCTGAGCAGGGAGCGCCACAGCTGGGCGCGGATATCAACCTCCCACAATAGGGGAAACGATGTACATCAAACCTGCCGACGGCCTGATCGTGCGCGATCCGGTCACAAAACAAGCCATTCCCGCCGAAGGCGTGGAGGTGGGCGAATTCGATTTGTACTGGGCGGCGCGACTGCGCGACGGCGATGTGGTGCGCGCCGAAGCCCCGACGCAAGAGCAGACGGCGGCTACCGCGAGCGGCCAGGCTGACGAATCGGCCGACGCCGCTGCGGCGCAAGCCAAAGGCAAAGCCAAATAACGCGTCTTTCCACAACGTACTACTGCAAGCCCCGCCTGCGCGGGGCTTTTTCTTTGTGCGCCCAGCATGGGCGCACTCCTGCGGGTGCAAGTCCCGCCATGAGCTGGTCACAGTGAATGAAGTGAAGCGCAACTGCATGAGGGTGACCGAGTGTGGGAAGGAAGCGTGGAGCGTAAATCGCGAGCCGATGAACAAGAATCGCATAGAAGGCGC
>WNDX01000127.1 GCA_009914615.1 Herbaspirillum frisingense | reverse complement strand
GGCTGCACTCGTTTCGGCGCCTGAAGATTCGTTACGAACGCTATGCTCATATCCACGAAGCCTTCCTGTCATTGGCTTGCGCCTTGATTTGCTGGACCCGGTTAAAACAACTTTTAAAATAATTTCGCAACAGCCTCTTAGTAAAACATTTTAGTTATGCCCGTTCCGCGCGATGCGGATACTTCAGGGCATGGACACCAACACTACACCCACCATCAAGCCGTTCGAGATTTTCCGGGCGGGGACGTTCACGGCAGTGAACGGTCAGCGCTATACCTTCACGGATGCGCAGGTTCGAGAGCTGGCTGAAACCTACAACCCTGAATTTTCGGATGCGCCTTTGGTGGTTGGTCATCCCAAACTCACCTCGCCGCGCTACGGCCGCGTCAGCAAATTGGCCGTGAACAGCGCCGGCGTCCTGTGCGCCGAGCCGGACCAGTTGGTCGCTGAATTCGCTGCGGCCGTCAACAACAAGCACTATCCGAAAGTTTCGGCGTCTATCTTCTTACCCGACGCGCCGGGCAATCCGACACCAGGCAAGCACTATCTCCGCCATGTCGGATTCCTGGGCGGCGTCGCACCTGCGGTGAAGGGTCTGGCACAGGTCGAATTTGCCGCATCGGACGATGGCATCGCCGAATTCGGCTACGAGGATCGCATCGTGACGCGCTTGTTGCGCGGAGTGCGGGACTGGTTGATCGAGACCGCTGGCCTGGAGAAGGCGCAGCAGGTTATCCCCGACTACGAGCTCGAAAGCCTCGATTCCATCGCCACGCAGGAGCAACTGCAGGCCAGCCCGGCCAGCGGCTCCACGTTACCGGCATTTTCTGACCCTCACCAAACCACGGAGCCTGACATGAAGACCGCAGAACAGCAGCAAGCCGAGCTGGACGCGCAAAAGAAGATCCTCGATGAGCGCGAGGCCAAGCTGCGCGTCGACGAGGCCGCGCTGAACCGCACCAAGGTCGCAGACTTCGCTGAAGCGCTGGTGACTGACGGCAAGCTGCTGCCAGGCCAAAAGCAGAGCGTTATCGAAATTCTGTCCCAGCTGGAAACCGCCAACCTGGTGGCCGACTTCGCCGCCGGCGATGAAAACCACGGCAAGACCGGCGCCGAGCTGTTCAAGGGCCTGCTGATCGCGATGCCCAAGCTGGTTGAGTACGAGCGCATCACCAAGCCCGGCCAGCAGGCGGGGGGCGTTACCGACTTCGCTGCTCCGGTCGGTGCCACCGTCGACCAGGAGGGCCTGGAAACGGTCACCAAGGCCAATGAATACATGACGAAGAATCCCGGCGTCACGTTCATCGAAGCCGTGGCCTACGTGCAGGCTACAGGCGCATAAGCCTGGCTGTCTGATTCCGCAATTTCATTCCAGGTATTCACTTAGGAGTTCAATATGTCCGCCCAAAGCCTGCCCCTGCTCACCCTGACCGTCACCGCCTCCGCCGTGCTGACCCGTTTCCGTGCGGTGACCGCCGCCGGCGCCCACGCCGCCGCCGATATCTTCGGCGTCACCAAGACCGATGCAGCTGTCGGCAACCTGGTGCAAGTCGATGTCGCTGGCACCACCACGATGGAATCCGGTGCGGCAATTCCCGCCGGCACCAAGTATGTGGTGCCGGATGCCCAAGGCCGCGCCATCCCCGGCGGCGCGGCAGCGGCAAACGCAGTGCTCGGTAAGCTGCTGCCAGGGCAATCGGCCTCGGGCGCCGGTGAGCTGATCGAGGTCTTCCTCACCCCGACGATCTGAACCGACGACGATCTGAGGCGTCGCCTACGATCCGCGAAGCTATCCCGTATCTCAATTCATATTTAGGAGAGCAATCTCATGCAGAACCTCGTGCAAGTGCGGGTCGTTGACCCCATCCTGACCACGT
Organism: Herbaspirillum frisingense; assembly: GCA_009914615.1. Lineage (GTDB taxonomy): Bacteria > Pseudomonadota > Gammaproteobacteria > Burkholderiales > Burkholderiaceae_D > Herbaspirillum > Herbaspirillum frisingense_B. The sequence goes on along the minus strand of WNDX01000127.1, from coordinate 11,821 downwards.
TCGTCCGTGGCTACACCAACAACGAGCTGGTGGGCCAGCTGCTGTTCCCCAACGTCGACGTGGATGTTTCGGGCGGCCAAGTCCTGGAATTCGGCAAGGAAGCCTTCCTGCTGTATGACACCCAGCGTGCCCCTGGCTCCGCCACCAAGCGCGTGGAACTGGGCTACCTGGGCAAGCCGTACGCACTGGAAATCCACTCCCTGGAAGCGATGGTGCCGGACCAGCACGGCCGCGATGCCGCCCTGGTGCCGGGCATCAACCTCGGCCAGGAAGCGGTCGGCCTGACCTTCGATGCAATGGCGCTGAAGCTGGAATACCAGCGAGCCAAACTGGCCCGCGATCCCAACAACTACGCCGCGTCCAACAAGATCGTGCTGAGCGGCACCGCGCAATGGGACGCCAATGGTGTACCGAAGGCAGACATCACCGCCGGCGCCTCGGCGATCCGCGCCCAGACCGGCAAGAAGCCGAACGTTCTGATCCTGCCGCCGATGGGTATCTCCAAGCTGGATCGCAACGCAGATGTGCGCGATCGCCTGAAGTACACCAACGGCAAGACCGTCACCGGCCAAGCCCTGGCGGACTACTTCGAAGTCGAAACCGTGGTCGAAGGCGGCGCCGTCTACGCCACCTCGGCCACCGGCAACTTCATCGACGTCTGGGGCAAAGATGCCGTGCTGGCCTACGTGCCGAAAAACTTCCGCAGCATGCGTGCGCCGTCCTACGGCTACACCTACAACCTGGCCGGCAATCCGAACGTGGCGGTGCCGTACCGTGACAACAACCGTCGCTCCTGGGTGTACGGCGTGGATCACGAACGCGCGCCGGTGATCGCCGGCGCCGGTGCCGGCTACCTGCTGCAGAACATCTTCAGCTGATACACCGCAGCCTGGAAGTGCTCGAAGGGCCGCATTGGCGGCCCTTCGCGGCGGAATAGAAACGAATTAACCAGAAGGAAGGATCATCATGGCAAAAGACTACATCGTGCTGACGCCGATCAAGACCGGCACCAGCAAGCGCGGTGAATTCGCGGTTCAACCCGTGAACTCGCGCATTACCCTGGAAGATGAAGAAGCGACACCGCTGCTGGACATCAAGGCCATCCGCGAAGCCGATCCGGCTGCGGCCGGCGAATAAGAACGCCTGTTGTCACGTGAAGCCGCACCCTGCCAAGGTGCGGGGAAGACCGTCAGGCGCTGGGCATCTCCTCAACAGCGCCTGACACCTTTTCTGTTCTCGACCATCACCCGCCATGCCATACGCCACTGTCCAAAACATGATCGACGAGTTCGGGATCCGCGAAATGCAGATGATCTCGGATGCGGACAACACGGGCGAAATGGATCCGGCGCGTGTCGAGAACGCCCTGAGCATAGCGTCCGAGCAGATTGACTTCTCCGCCGGTCAGCGTTGCGCGCTACCGTTGGCGATTACATCGCCTTCGGTAGCGACTTTCCTCAAACAGCTCTGCATGGACATCGCCCGCTACCGCCTCACCGGCGCGAGCGGCATTACCGTAACCGACCTGGTCAAGGACCGCTACAAAGAGGCCGACGCCAAGCTGGACAAGATCGTCAGCGGGAAGATCGTTCTTTGCGAGCAGAGCGGCCCTGGAATCGGAAGCGGCAGCCAAGGCATGCTCCCTGAAAATCTGACTTCCGGCGAGGCGTCATTCGATGCGGCGCCGCGCGTCTTCGGGCCTGGCTCCCTGGATGACTTCATTGGGCGGCGTCGATGATCGCCGAGTTCGAAGATGCAATGATCGCCAGGATCAAGGCCGGCCAGGACAAGAAGCTCTGGCCGTATCGTCTGGCGACCATCGAAAGCTACGGCGGCCAGATCGACGAAAACGCCCAATCCACCTTCCAATTCCCGGCCGTCTTCGTGGCCTTCATCGGCTGGAAGCAGGAGCGAAAGGCCGGCGAGCGCACGCGCATCGTCCGTGCCAAGTTCACCATCTACGTGGCGGCACGCAATCCCAGGAACGAAAGAGCCACGCGGCACGGCGACAAGCACGAGGCCGGCAGCTTTCAGATCGCGGAAGACATGATCGCGCTCCTGGAGAACCAGAAGCTCGGTTTTCCGTTGTCCCAGCCCCTGGAGCATACCGAGATCGAGACCCTGTTCGTGGCCCGGCGCTCGGATGGAGTCAATGCCGAGAGCATCCTTGCTGTCCCGTTCGAGATGTCCTTCGGCTGGAAAGCCGCATTGCCCGAGTGTGCCAACCCGTCCGAAGATGATTGGCTGACCACAGGCCAGTCCTTCTACCTCTCTCCAGGTGACGATCAGCCGGATCTCGGCGCAGTCATCCAACACGGTCAGTCCTGATCGCTGTCCAGCGGCCTCTTCGCGCCGCGCCAATCCCTAAAACGTTTTAATAAGTTCTCCCCGCGCGCGCGGGCAGAATGCAGGCTCATTCCCTGTATTCGGACCCGCGCGCCGCACGCCTTGCGGTCACGCCAGAAAAGGACACCGTATGGCCACTATCCAAGTCAAAGCCGCCGCCGGCATCAAGATCGCCAAAGAGAACGAGCCGCGCAACTACATCCCGACCGACGACTTCATCCTGGTCGAAGATTCCCACTACTACCGCAAGGCGATCGCCGACAACGACATCGAGCTCAAGGTCGATGAGCCGGCGAAGACCGGCGCCAAGGCCGACGCCAAATAAGCCGCTCCGCAATAACCATTTACGTACTACGAAAGGTCCGCCATGGCGTCCAAGAACGTTTCGTTTGAGAAGATCGGCTCCAGCATCCGCAAACCTGGTGTCTACGCCGAGTTCAACACCCGCATGGCGGTCCGCAGCCTGCCGGGCAACCTGCAGCGCACCCTCCTGGTCGGGCAGAAGACGGCCGACTCGACCGGCGCAACCCTCCAGGTGACCGACGTCTTCAGCGACGATGAGGCAGCCACGCAGTTCGGTATCGGTTCTCAGCTGCATCGCATGGTGCTGGCCGCCCTGAAGGCCAATCCGTATGCGCAGCTGTCCGTGGTCGCCCTGGATGATCCCGCCGGCGCCGTTGCTGCCGTCTGGAAGCTAACAATTACCGGCGCGCCGACCGATGCTGGCACCCTGTACCTTGGCCTGGGCGGCGATACCATCGCAGTGAACGTCAGCGCCACCGATACGCCGACGACCGTCGCCGCAGCTTTCGCGGCCGCGATCGCTGCAAAGCCCAAGCTGCCGTTCACCGCTGCGAACGTGGCCGGCGTGCTTTCCGTGACGGCCAAGAACAAGGGCGCGCTCGCCAACGCCACCAAGGTCACCATCACAGGTGCCGTGGCCGGCTTGGCAGCTGCGCTCACGGTCGGAACTGCCGGCGCGTCAGATCCGGATATCTCCGGCGCACTGAATGCAGCCTTCCTGGGCGGCCATAACAACGTGGCGATCGCCTACCGCGACACGACGAGCGTCCGCGCGCTTCGTACGTACCTGCAGGCGGTGGGGTCCTACGCAGAGAAGCGCTGGGCCATTGGCTCAATCGCTTCCAACGGCTCCCTAGGCGATGCAACCACCGTCTCCGGCGCGATCAACGACGGCTTCATCAGCAATCCCTGGTGCCGAGGAACTCCGACATCCACCACGGAAATTGCCGCAGCCTATGCTGTGACCATCGCGGCCACGGAAGATCCGGCGCTGCCGTTCAATGACGTCGAGGTTGCCGGCATCGTGCCGCCGGCAGTGGCTGATCAAACCTCCCGTGCCGAGCAGGAGAGCGCCCTTTACAACGGCGTGACGCCGCTGTACGTCGGGCCGGGAGGCAAGGTGCAGATCGTGCGTGCAGTTACCACCTACACCGTGAACGCCAGCAATGTGCCGGATATCGCGCTCCTGGACGTCACCACGCCCCGGACCATGATGTACGTAGCCAAGACATTCGTGGAAGACCGTGGCCGACGCTACTCGCGCGCCAAGATCACCCCTCGCCTGATCAAGAGCATGCACGACACCGGCAAGGTGCTGTTGAAAAAACTGGAAGACCTGGAAATCATCGAGGCAGTCGACGACAACATCGACGACTACATCGTGGAGCGCGACGAACAGGATCCCAATCGCATCAACGAGCGCATCCCGGTCGACGTCGTCAATGGCCTGCATGTGATCGCCGAGCGCTTCGACCTGCTGCTGTAACGCCAGGGCTGGGCCTTTCGCAACTTCAAGGATATAGACATGAGCATCGAAAACAAAGAGTACTGCGGCACCATGGTGCTGGAAGTCAACGGCGTCGAATACGAAACCGTCTCGGTCGACACCACCACCAAGACTAACGCCAAGTCGGTCCCCACCATGAACAGCAAACTCCGTTCGCTGGGAAGCATTCGTGGCACGAAGGAGCACGAACTGAAGCTGGAAATGCTGGTGCCGTGCGATGGCGACGAGCCGGACTGGATCAATCTGCGCGACGGCACGCTGACGCTGTATCCGGCCTGCGGCTCGGGTGGCAAGCGTGAAATTTACGTGGGTTGCACCACCGAAGAAGTCGGCAGTAAGTACCAGGTCGGCAAGGAGGCAGTGCGCTCGATCACCATGCACGCCCTCGACCTGCAGACCTCGTAATGGAACTCCTCGAACGACTCAAGGCGGGCCGTGACGCCCTCGGTTCTGTTGAGCTGAATGGCGTCACCCTGGGCCTACGCATCCTGGTGGAGAAGGACTACCACGCCGCGAATTTCGCGGCCGTAGAGTACTTCGACAAGAACGAGGTCGATCTGAGCCTGGCGACGGCAGACACCTTCGAGGCGGAAAAGACGGTCCAACTGCTGGCCTTGGCAGTGGTGGACCCGGAGACACGCAAGCCGGTGTTCAGCTCCGTCGACCAGGTCCGTGAGGTGCTGATGCGGCACGACAAGGACCACCTAGCGGAGCAATACCTCGAATTCGAGCGCAAGTTCTCGCCGAGCGGCCGCAACCTCACCGAAGAGGAATTCGTCTCTCTCCTGGAAGAGGTAAAAAAAAATCCCGAGACGCCCCGTTTGAACGATTTAAGTGGCGCATGGCTGCGAAGGCTAGCAGCTACTTTGGCCGTCCAGCTGCAGAGATCACAGACGGAGAGTGGCTCTTTGTCTTAGGGATGGAAGTTAGCGACGCCGAGGCGGCCGAGCAGCCGTCAGGCGCGACGCAAACGCGTCGAGCATCCAGGCGATTGAATGACCCAGTGCCGAAAGCAGGCGACCTAAGAGAGCAAGCACGTGCCCGGCGATCGCAAAGGCGATCGGGGAAATGATGGCGCCAGCCAGGATCAGGACGAAGTAACTCATTTTCATAGGGTACACCAGTGAGCGGAAACAACCTCAATCTCGAAATGCGGCTGACCGCGAACGGAGGCCAACTGGCCTCCGTGCTGGGGTCGGCCTCTCGCCAGGTTCGCACCTTCGCGGACAACACCAACCGCTATACCAGGAACATGGCGCAGGGCTTCAAGAACCTGTACCAGCAGATCAACGGCTTTTCGATGGTGTCCAAACTGGCGGCCACCGCCGGCGGCTACTCCCTTCTCAGCGATGCCCTGAAGCGCAATCTCGAATTCGAGAAGGCGCTCCTGGACATGAAGCAGACAGCAGAAATGACCACCCAGCAGGCCGCAGAGATGCGGGCCAAGGCGCTGGACGCCGCCTCAGCGAATCTCGCGACCCCCACCGAGATCGTGGCTGCAATGAAGGCGTTCTCGGCCGCCGGCATGAAATTCGACAAGATCAAGCCCTCCATCGACGAGGCCGCCCGCGCGGCGGTGGCGTTCCGTTCGACCGTCGAATCGATCGCCATGCTGGACTTCGACCTGCAGGACAAGATGAAGCTGTCTCCTGACCAGATCAAGGACGCCCACAACATGCTGCTCTATCACGCCAAGTCGGGCCGCTACGAGGCGCAGCCGATGGCATCGGAAGCCCCGAAGTACCTGAACTCGATGGCTGCGGTGGGCGTAACCGGCATGAAGGGCCTGAACTTCACAGGAGCCATGACACAGATTCTGATGAAGCTGGCACCGGCCACACAGCCGAACGAAGTCGCCACGTTCATGGAGCATGGGCTGTCGCACATCACCAGCAAGCAGCAGGTCAAGGGCTTGGCGAAGTTCGGCATCAACGTGGAGAAGTACATGCCGGGGGGGAAGTTCTATGGCGAAGGCGGCGTCCAGGGCGTGATGGACCTGGCTGCGGAGATGAAGTCTAAGGGCTTGGACAACCCGTTCAACCTGGACAAGGCTGGCTTCCGCGAGATGTATACCAAGAAGTTCTGGAAGCAGCTAATGCAATACCAGGATGAGATCCGTCAGGCCATCAAGGAAGGCGAGCAGGCCGCCATGAACGATATGGTCGGCCATGACAAGGCCGAGATCATGAGCAGTAACTATGCGAAGTTCAAGCAATGGGAGATCACCAGCGAAAAGGGGCAGTTGTCCGATGGCGCGACACAAGCAGTAGGCGCAGGGGCTACTGTCACGGGCTGGGCCGCAGAACATCCAACCGCTGCGATCGGCGGCGGTATCGCGGCGCTCCTGGGCGGGCGATTGTTGATGAAACGCATGGGATTCTTCGGTGGCAAGGGCGGCGATGCGCTTGGTGAAATCATCGGCGGTGGCAAGGGCATGCCCGTCACCGTAACGAATTGGCCGCGCGGGCTGGGTGACCCGATGAAGGCATCGGAGCGCATGTCGCGCCTGCCTGGCGCTGGCAGCGCCGCTGGCGGTGCAGCCGGTGCAGCAGCTGGCAGCGCAGCGATGGCCGCTGGCACTGCTGCCGGCATCGCCGCCGGTGGCGCCATGGCGACAGTACTGGCGACGGCCGCGACCCAAGCGAACAAGGAAAAACTGAACGATATGTCGAAGACCGCGATGGGCGGCGCTGTTGCCGGCGACTATGCGGTGGCCGCAGCCATCATGACCGCATCCGAGCAGGCCCAGCAAAAGCAGCACACCGGCTTCGAAGCCTGGCTCGACAAGTTCTCGGCCAAGCTGGTGACGCTCCTGGGCGGCGTAGCCGAGCGCCCGATCGAAGTCCACGTCGACGGCCGTGCCATCGCAGAGGTCGGCAACAAGGCCAACGACCGCGACGCGCGTCGTCAGTAGGAGAAGACACATGTCTTGGGAGCAAACGCTGCTGCCGGCGTCCTATAAGGGCGTCGAGTTCGAAGTTCAGGATATCGAAGACGACCTCGATGCCGCCGTCGCCGTCAACGACTACCCGTACCGCAATGGCGGGAACTTGGAAGATATGGGGCGCCTACCACGTGTAATCCTCGTTTCGGCCATCTTCTATGGCGACGACTATGAAGAGCGCCTGCAGGTCTTCCTGAAGGCCATCGACACCGCCGGCGCCGGCGAGCTGGTGCATCCGATCTTCGGCAGCATCAATGCCATGTTCTTGCGTTCGCGCATCCGGCATAGAGCAGAGCGTCCCGACTCCTGCAGCATCGAGCTGGACTTCATGGAGGATTCGCTCGATCGCCCGCTGTTTGACCGTGTGCTGCCGGCGCGGGACGTGGAAGTGGTCGAGGAAACAGCCGATGATGCCTTGAACGGCGCCAGCGACCAGTTCCTGATCGACTTCACTACCTTGCAGAGCTTGCCGGCGCTAGTGAAGGACAACCTGTCCGATGACATGCTCAACGTCATGGACAACATGCGCGCTTACGCGGACCAGATCCTGGCGGCGCGCGCCTGGGTCCGTAGTGCTGTCTACTACATCAACAACCCTCAGGCGTTCATCGACGACCTCACCGGCGGCTTGTTGTCCAGGCTCAATGGCATCTTCGCTCCGATGGACCTGCACCTAAAATACTTCGGCAGTGAGAACGCCAGCAACGATCGCGGTAGCATCTCCGGCGTCTGGACCGAGCCCTTGAATCACCTGCGTCAGCCTCTCATCACATCGACCAACAGCCAGATTCAGCCGGTCCTGGTAACGCATGTGGCCGTTCAGCAGGCCGTGGCGATCGCCGGTGCGGCTGGCAAGGTATTCGCTCTAGCTCAAGATGACCAGATCCTTACGCCGAGCGACATCGAGACCATCGCCAGCGATGTGCGTCAGGTGGTGAACACAACCCTGGAACAGGTGCGTGCCACCTACCCGGACGTCGTAGCCTCTCGGCCCATCGTCGAACCGCTCAAGGACCTGGCGCTGGCGGTCTCGGATGCGGCAGCGGGTCTGATCCGCATGAAGCCGCCCCTGGTGAGCAAGACCGTTGATTCTCCCGCGAACCTGCACTTGTTGGCCTTCCGCTGGTACGGCGACTACGATCGCGCCGGCGAGCTGCTACGGCTGAACCCTGAGATCATCACCCCCAATTTCATCGCCCGAGGGGCTATCCTGCGGGCCTACGCAGCATGAGCGACAACATTTCCTTGATGATCGGCGGCCAGGTGCATGACCGCTGGCGCCGTTACCGGGTCGACAGTGATCTGCTGATGCCAGCCGACGACTGGGACATGACCGCTGCAGTTAAGCCAGGCGAAGGCCAAGCCAGCGACGTACCCGATTTCGTCTATGAGGGGGCGAAGTCCCAACTGCGTATCGGTGACGATCTCATCCTGGACGGAATCCTGGACACCATAGACCACGACGTGTCGAAGCGCGGCAACATCATGGAGCTCTATGGCCGGGACCGGGCATCGTTGATGCTGGACTGCTCTGCACCGCTCTTGACGATGCAACAGGCCACCCTGGAGCAAGTGGTGAAGAAGGCGGTTGCATCCCTGAACATCAAGCAGGTTGAATACCGTGCCAAGCCATCGGCGCCGGCGGAGAAAGTCCACACGGAGCCGGGGCAAAGCGTATGGGAGTGGCTGCAGGCGGCATGCGAAGTCAATCAGGTGTGGCCTTGGATGGCTCCGAATGGGACGCTGATTATTGGTGCCCCTAACTACGATATCGCTCCCGCGGCCGACCTGATCCTGCGCCGGGACGGCTCTGGCAACGTCCGCCAGCTGCGCCGCGTGCGTAGCATCCACAGGAGCTATTCCGAGATCACCGTCTATGGTCAATCGCCCGGCACCGAAGGCGAACAAGGCGGCAACGTCAAAGGCGTGGTGACCGATGACACCGTGCCGCTCTATCGACCGCGCGTGGTGATCGACGGGAACTGCGACTCGGATGAATTGGCCGAGCAGCGAGCCAACAAGATCATGGCCGATGGGAAGATGGCGCGGGACAACTTCCATGCTCGGGTCGAAGGTCATCGAGTGGGCATCGCCAACAACGAGGGCGCGCCATGGGAGCCTGGCATGCGCGTCAATGTCTATTCGGAGCCTCATGGCGTCAGCGCCGTCTACTTCCTGATCCGTCGCACGTTCACCCTGTCAAAGCAGGAAGGGCGTCAGACCGAACTGCTCCTGGTGCCTGATCGCACTTGGCTGCTGAATATTCCGTTCCTGAAGGCCAAGCGCCGCAAGGGTTATGGCACCCGAAAGGGACATTATGTGGAGAGTGACTAATGTCTCCCTCTGAAATTAAAAAATTGATCAGTACGTCCCTCCTGAGCGTGCGCCAGGCGCTTCGCGGAAAGCTGTCGCGCGTGAATGCCTCTAGTGCCGTCATGAAGGTTCAGGCCGAGGGCCTGCGCGGCGAGCCGTTCAACGACACGCCCTACCTTCAGCATCCTGGCTTTCGCTCTGTACCCCTGGGCGGAAACCAGATCACCATCGTTCCCCAGCATGGGAAGAGCGCCAATTCGGTCGTGGTGGCCATGAGCAACGGCGCCGCGTTCGTGGCCGATCTGGCTCCAGGTGAAGTCGCAATCTTCAACGAGGTCGACGGCGTCGCCAACTCGGTGGTCCTGCGCAACGGCAAAATCGCCGAAATCACCTGCGACGTGCTGAAAATCAAGGCCACCACATTGGTGGAGATAGACACGCCCAAGGTGAACATGACGCACGCGCTCAACGTCGCCGAGAAGACAACGACCGCAAGCTTCTCGAGCACGTCGACCGCCGCTGGTGCAAACCACTTTGCTGGTGCGGTCAAGTCGGACGGTGACGTCGTTGCCGGCAACATCTCCCTGCAAAACCACAAGACCACTGGCGTCGTACACGGCACCGAGCTTTCCGACGGCCCGCAATAGGCTTTCGCCGTCAATAATTAAAACGTTTTGGTTATGCCCATCTCCGCGCGCGCGGAGAATCCGGGCATGGATTCCCGCCTCGACCCCTCCACTGGTGACTACGACAGGACACGCATTGCCGATCTGAGCAATGCGATCTACCTGCGCCTCACCACGCCCCTGGGTACCTATTGGGCCGACAAGACACTGGGAAGCAAATTTCACCTGCTGAAGCGCGCCAAGGATCTGCCGCGCATCAAGAAGCTCGCCCAGCAGTACGCCCAGGAGGCCCTGCAGCCACTCATCGACACCAAGCGGGCTGACAAGATCGACGTCGTCGTTGAATGGGCGCACGACGGTCACCTGCGGGTCTACGGTCAGGTCTATCAGTACGACGTGCTGCTGACGCCTTTTAGCCATTTTGTGAAGGTCAGCTGATGCTCATCCCACCCCTGGACGCGATCCGCGCCCGCATCCTCAATAGCTGGCGCAATCTGGATCCCGAGATCGTGGTCGACACGGATTCGGACAACTACATCCGCGCCACCGGCATTGCCAGCGCCATCCTTGGGCTATACCAGTACGCCAAATGGGGCATCAACCAATGGTTCCCGGATACGGCTGACTGGGACAACCTGGTGCGCTACGCATCCGCGCGCGGCGTGACGCAGAAGCTCGCCGCATCGGCTCTGGGAACCCTGGCCGTGACGGGAACGCCGACCACGTCGTTGCCCTCCGGGAGCGTGGTTCAGATCGGGGATCAGCGCCAGTACCAGACGCTGGTGCCGGTAGCGATCGGCAATGACAGCAAAGCTACCGTCACCGTGGCGGCGCTGGTGCCTGGCACAAGCGGCAACCTTGCTGATAACACGCCGGCGACGCTGCAGTCTGCGCCTATCGGGATCGATGCCAATGCCATGATCCTGGAGATGCGTGGTGGCACCGAGGATGAAACCCAGGCGGCATTCCTGGAGCGCATGCTGGAAGTTCTGCGGAATCCTGAGGCAGGAGGGAACGGATACGACTACGTCCGATGGGCCAAGCAGGTCGACGGCGTGGACCGTGCGTTCTGCTACCCAAAGCGTCGCGGCGCCGGTACGGTTGACGTGGCGGTTCTTTCCAACGGTCTGCCACCATCAGAGGCCCTGCGCGCTAAGGTCCAAGCTGCAATCGATGCCAAGCGCCCACCCTATGGCGACTCCATGACGCTGATCATCCAGCAGGGCGCCGTAGCCGTCAGTGGTGTCCTGCACTTGGCCGACAAGGTGCTCCTGGAGACCGTCTTGCCCAAGATTCAAGCCGCGCTCCAGGAATACTTCGGGTCTCTTGATCCAGGCGAAACCGTTTACCGGCAGCGGATCATCACCATCATCTGCAGCGTCAACGGGGTGAAGGATCTGGAGTTGGTGCTGCCGGCCGGGAACGTGACAACCCGCGTCGACGACTCCCACATCGAGCAATCGACGCTGGGCGCCATCAATCTGACGTTGCCGCCACCATGAATTCCCATGCTGAACTACTGAAGCTGCTCATCCCGCCGGTCTCCTACGAGCGCAACGGCCTCGTGCTGTCGGCCGAGCTTGAGGCGATTGGCGGTGCGCTTGACGACTTCCAGGATCTGGTGAACGTGCTGCAGCGCGAGTTAGAGGCTGTTGCGAAATTATTTTAAAAGTTGTTTTAACCGGGTCCAGCAAATCAAGGCGCAAGCCAATGACAGGAAGGCTTCGTGGATATGAGCATAGCGTTCGTAACGAATCTTCAGGCGCCGAAACGAGTGCAGCC
>WNDX01000126.1 GCA_009914615.1 Herbaspirillum frisingense | reverse complement strand
TTTTTAGGAAAGCGTTCTCCTCCTCCAGCCGCGCCACTTCACGTTTGAGCCGTGCATGTTCGGCCAACTCCAAGCGTTGTGCCTGATCGTCCTGGTCGTGCCGCCGCGCCTGGGCGCGCCAACTGTACAGCTGGGCAGGCTGCAACCCCAGATCACGAGCCACCGTGGTTACCCCTTCTGTGGCCGCTCGCAACAGTGCCTGCTGCCTGAACTCCAGGCTGAACTCCTGCCCCTTTCTGCCTGCCTTGCTCTTGGTCATCGTCCACCTCCTATTGCGATAGTTAATCGCTTATAGGGGTGTCCGTGAAACGGGGGCAAGATCATCCTGACAAGCTCGTCCACGGGATCAGGCCATTCCCTATTTCGCCAAAGAAAGGGAATGGCTCGAAACAGCACGAACCACGGCGGCCGCCCGAAAACATCATGGCCGCGCTGCGGCGGCCAGGGAGGATGCGTTTTCCTGCCAAGGATGGGCGTCAGGCGCCCTTCAGCTTGAACACGCTGACCGTCTGCAGCAACTTGGCGGCCTGGTCTTCCAGCGCGCCCGCCGCCGCGGCGGCTTCTTCGACCAGCGCGGCGTTTTGCTGCGTGACCTGGTCCATTTGCGTCATGGCCAGGTTGATCTGGCCGATGCCTTCAGTCTGTTCGCGGCTGGCGGCGCTGATTTCCTGCACGATGTCGGTCACCCGGCCGACGCTGCTCACCACCTCTTGCATGGTGGCGCCGGCCTGCGTCACCAGCGCGCTGCCATCGGCAACCTTGCTCACGGAGTCGTCGATCAGTTGCTTGATCTCCTTGGCCGCCGCCGCCGAGCGCTGCGCCAGGCCGCGCACTTCGGAGGCGACCACGGCGAACCCACGCCCCTGCTCGCCGGCACGGGCCGCTTCCACCGCCGCATTCAGGGCCAGGATATTGGTCTGGAAGGCGATGCCGTCGATCACTGCAATAATGTCCACGATTCTCTTGGACGATTCGTTGATGCCCGCCATTTTCTGGATGACGTCGCCGACCACGCCGCCGCCGCGCACCGCGATCTCGGATGCCTGCGCGGCCAGCGCGCTGGCTTCGCGTGCGTTGTCGGCATTGTGGCCTACCGTGGAGGTCAGTTCTTCCATGGCCGAGGCGGTTTCTTCCAGCGAACTGGCCTGCTGTTCGGTGCGCGAGGAGAGTTCCAGGTTGCCGGTGGCGATCTGGCTCGACGCGGTGGCGACCGTATCGGTGCCGCTGCGCACTTCGCGCACGATGCCGGCCAGGTTGTCGTTCATGGCCCGCAGCGCGGTGATCAGCATGCCGGTCTCATCCTTGCTGGCGGGCCGGATCTCGGCCGTCAGGTCGCCCGCGGCGACGCGCTGCGCCACCGCCACGGCCTGGCCCAGCGGGCCGGTAATGCTGTGCGTCGCATACCAGGCCGAGCCGGCGCCCAGGGCGACCGCGGCCAGTGTCAGGCCCAGCAGGATTTCCAGGGTCACGGTGTAGTCCGCCCGCATGGCGTCGATGCTTTGCCGGTTTTGTTTTTCCTGCAGCTCGATCATCGCCTGGATGTCGCTGAACCATTGATTCTGCGGTCCCTGCACGGCGCTCTGCAGGTAGCCGGCGGCCTCCTTCTCGCTGGACGCCTCGGCCAGCGCAATCACCTTGTCGAAGTCTGGCCGCAGCTTGGCGCGGTCGGCTGCGATCGCGGCGCTTAGCTGCTTGGCCGCATCGGTTCTCACCAGCGATTGCAGCTTGGCGAAGGTATCGTCATATTGCTGGCGCGCTTTGAGCACCAGTTCCTTCTGGGCGCGGCGTGTGTCGGCGTCGGTGTAGAGAATGAGGTTGCGCAGGGAGCGCACTTCGGTATTGAGGAAACCGCGCATGGCATTGGCCGCGGCGATCTTGACGTTGTTCTCTTCCACGATGACCTCGGCGCGGGCGTTGTTGGCCGCCAGGGCCTTCCAGCTCACCAGCGCCACCACGCAGAGCAGGCACAGGACGATGGCGAACGCGATGGCCAGCCGCGTGCCAATCTTCAAATCAGAATACTTCATGTTTACCCTTGTTTTACTGAACTCCATGAGGCTGACATTCTATGTTGGCGCCTCGCCGCCGAGGCTCATCCATTCACATTTATCCGGGCCGGGTGTGGCATCTTCTCAACGGATGGCCGCAATGTGTTGCTTGCCTGCGATTGACGCGCGCCGCTGCCTGTGTCTGCCGCCGTTCCGGCGCCCGTGCGGCGCGGCACCGGAGCACCCAGCAAAAACGCCCGCAGGCGCGGGCGTTGGGGTCGGAGCGCGACGCGCGGCGGCTAGCGGGCGCCCTGCTTTTCCTCGGGCCGCAGGGTCAGCACGCGCACGCCGTCCCGCGTCACCGCCACCGTGTGCTCAAATTGCGCGGACAGCTTGCCGTCCTCGGTCACGACCGTCCAGCCGTCGTCTTCGGTGCGCACCGCGTGGCGCCCCTGGTTGAGCATCGGCTCGATGGTGAACACCATGCCTTCGCGCAACGCCAGGCCGGTGTGCGGCCGGCCCCAGTGCAGCACTTGCGGCGGTTCGTGCATTTCACGGCCGATGCCGTGGCCGCAGTATTGCCTGACCACCGAATAGCCGCTCCTGCGCGCATGGTGCTCGATGGCGTGGCCGATGTCGCCCAGCCGGGCGCCGGGACGCACGGCGCGGATGCCCTTCCACATGGCTTCATAGGTGACCTGCACCAGCTTCCTGGCGGAGGGAGAGACTTCGCCGACCAGGTAGGTCTTGCTGGAGTCGGCGATGAATCCGTTCTTTTCCAGCGTGATGTCGAAATTCACGATATCGCCGTTTTGCAGGATCTCGTCGGGTGACGGCACGCCGTGGCAGACCACGCTGTTGCGCGACGCATTGAGCGCATAGGCGTAGCCGTACTGCCCCTTGCTGGCCGGCCGCGCTTCGAGCTGGTGGACGATGAAGGCATCCACCAGGTCGTTGACCTGCATGGTGGACATGCCGAACAGGGTCAGCGTATCCAGGTAGGCGAACACGCTGGCCAGCAGCTTGCCGGACTCGGCCATCAGGGCGATCTCCTCGGGCCGCTTGGTCATATCGGGATCCCCCTCGGCGCCTCGGCCTCGACCCCGGCCGCGCGCAGTTCGCGCGTCACGATCTCGTTGAAGTTCAGGGTCGGGTTCATTTCGCACAGCATGCCGATCTTGATCCAGAAGGCGGCCTGCGCATTGATGGAGCGGCAGGCGACCGCACTCGCCTTGCGCACCTGGTCGTGCAGTTCGTCGTCGATGTTTACGATGCCCATGCGGCTCTCCATATACGTTTCATATATGGATTATATATTCATCTGGCGGACGCGCGCAAACCGTCCCCGGCGTCGCCACGACGGCCGGGCGGGAAAAACACGTGAAAATGGCGGGAAGCGGCGCGCCGGACGATGGAATACGGACTACGCCGGCGGCATCTCATTCATGGCCGCGATGCCGGCGGCGATGAAGGACACCAGCACCGGCAGCAGCGCCGGATCGCCCGGCTGGCAGGCGCCCTGCGACAGGCGTTCGACGCGGCGGTCGGCGATCTGCATGAGCAAGGCGCCCAGCGCCCATTGATAGGCCCAGCAATGCAGGGCGTGGCTGCGGCCGGGATAGATCACTTGCAGCGCGGCGATGAAATCCTCGGCCAGGCCGTCGTAGTGCCGCTTAATGGTGTCGATTGCCACCTCGGACTGTTCCCACACCGAGCGCGCCACCACCACCAGGAAATTCTCGCCGTCCGGATGGGAGCGCATGGAGAGCACCGGACCGCACCAGGCGTTGACGATTTCGCCCAGCGCCTGTCCGGTGGGCGCGGTGAGATCGACTTCGCGGATGCGCCGCTGGCGTTCGCGGATGTTGTCCTGGCGATAGAGGAAGATGGCTTCAAACAGGTCCTCCTTCTTGCCGTAGTAGTAGCCGACCAGGCGCGAAGGCACACCGGCGTCGTCGGCGATGTCGCGGATGGAGACCGCATCGTAGCTGCGCATGGCGAACAGCTTCTCGGCGCTGAGCAGGATGTTGATCTTGCGGTTGGGCTTGTCTTCCTTATTGCCGGCGTCTTCTGTCTTTGCAGTGCTCTTCATCGCCTCGATATGTCTGCTGGATACGTTCAATAACACAGTTGTGTAATTCTACGACAGCCAGGCGCTCTTTCCCTTTTTCCTCACATCGATTCTTGACACTGCCGCGCTCGCCGCCTAGGATTACACAATCGTGTAATACACAACTGTGTAAAACACGACGCACCGACCGCTACGCGCCGCAGAGCACGGGCATCGGGGCGATCCCCGGCATCACGATCAATGACAATAACGAGGAGACAAGGATGCAAACCAAGGAAAGCCGGCGCCCGACGCCGGCATGGGCCAGGACATTGTTCATCGCGGCGGCGGCCGGCGCCGCGCCGGCCGCCATGGCGCAGAGCAACGTGCAGATGTATGGCGTGCTGGATCTGTGGATGGGTAGTTCCAAGATCAGCGGCGAGTCCGCCTCCACCAAGGCGGTCAACAGCGGCGGCATGACCACGTCGTACTGGGGCATGGCGGGCACCGAGGACCTGGGCGGCGGCATGCGCGCGCTATTCACCATCGAAGGCTATGTGCAGCTGGACACGGGCGCGGCCGGACGCAGTTCGACCGATACCATGTTTTCGCGCAGCGCCTTCGTCGGCCTGGGCGGCAACTGGGGCGAGGTCAAGCTGGGCCGCATCATCAATCCGCTGTTCTACTCGACTGCCGGCGCCAACCCGTTCGGCGGCTCGACGCGCTTCGCGCCGCTGCTGGCGCAGACCTGGACCGCGCCGTTCGGCCGCGCGGTGTTCGGCGACACCAGCTGGGACAACGCCGTGTCCTACACCCTGCCTGCGTGGGGCGCGACCAAGGTCACGGCGCAGTATGGCTTCGGCGAAGTCGCCGGCAGCCCCAGCACCAACAATCTCTCGCTCAACGTGACCTACAAGGAGGGCCCGGTGTACGGTACCTTCCACGCCCAGCAGACCAAGGTCGGTCCGGGCGTGACCAGCATCGGCAACACGGTGCAGAAGACTTACTTCCTGGGCGGCTCCTACGATGCCAAGCTGGTCAAACTGTTCGGCTCCTACAGCAACGCCAGCGCCGACAGCCCCGGCCTGCGCTCCCGCACCGCCCAGGCCGGCTTCTCGGTGCCGGCAGGGAACGGCGAGATCATGGCGTCGTGGGCCCGCACCCGGAACGACCAGAACACCGCGCCCAACCATCGCAACACGGCGGCCCTGGGGTATGACTATTTCCTGTCCAAGCGCACCGACCTGTATGTGGTGAGCATGTATGACAAATCCAGCCTGCAAGCCACCGGCAACAGCGTCGGCGCGGGGATTCGCCACCGCTTCTGATTCCTGCGGGACGACGGGGCGGGCCGCGGGCTGCAGGCGGCGGTTTGCCCCATAACGATAGATGGAGACAACATGAAAAAGAATATCGCGGGCGCCGTGGCCGGCGCTCTCGCAAGCATGATCCTGGCAGCGCCGACGCAGGCCGCGGATGCCCCCAAGACGATCCGGCTGGGCGTGCTGACCGACATGTCCGGCCCCTACTCCAGCCTGGCCGGACGCGGCTCGGTGGTGGCCGCGCAGATGGCCATCGACGATTGCCTGGCCAAGGAATGCAAGGGCATGAAGATCGACCTGCTGTCGGCCGATCACCAGAACAAGGCCGATCTCGCCTCTTCCAAGGCGCGCGAGTGGATCGACACCCAGCGCGTCGATGCGCTGGTCGATCTGGTCAATGCATCGGTGCAGTTGGCCGTGCAAAAGCTGGTGGTCGAGAAAGACCGCGTGGCGCTCTACCCCGGCGGCACCAGTCGCCTGACCAACGAGGATTGCGCGCCGGCCAACAGCGTGCAATGGATGTGGGACACCTATGCCCAGGTGGCAGCGGTCACCCGCGCCATCAACCAACCCGGCTCGACCTGGTATTACCTGACCGCCGACTACGCTTTCGGCAAATCGCTGGAAGCCGACGGCAAATCGGTCATTGAAGCCACCGGCGGCAAGCTGCTGGGCTCCAACCGCCATCCCTTCCCCAATGCCGATTTCTCGTCGGCGATCCTGCAGGCGCAATCCTCCAAGGCCAATTACATCGGCCTGGCCAACGCCGGCGCCGACACCATCAACGCCATCAAGGCCGCCAGCGAATTCGGCGTGGCCAAGCGCGGGCAAAAGGTGGTCGGTTTCATCCTCAGCGCCCAGGACGTGCACAGCATCGGCCTGGCCACCGCGCAGGGCGCGCTACTGGCGGAAAGCTTCTACTGGGACGTCGACGAGCAGACCCGCGCCTGGAGCAACCGCTACGAGGCACTGTCGAAGCTGGGCAAGCCATCGATGATCCATGCCGGCGTGTATTCCTCGGTCTATCACTATCTCAAGGCGGCCGCTGCCAGCAAGACCACCGACGCCAAGAGCGTGGTGCAGCAGATGCACAAGCTGCCGATCCAGGACCCGATCGTGCGCAACGCAAGGCTGCGCCCCGACGGACGCATGGTGCACGACTACTACCTGTTCACGGTGAAGTCGCCACAGGAATCCAAGGGCCCCTGGGATCTGTATCGCCTGGACAAGGTGATCCCAGGCGACCAGGCCTTCAAGCCGCTGGAACAATCGGCCTGCAGCGCCATCGCCAGGAAAGGCTGAGGTCATGGACAACCCGCTGCGCGGCTGGCGCCTGGAGCGCGATCAGATCAAGACCGTCGGCCGTGAACTGCGGCGGCCGGAATGCATCCTGGCCGAGCCCGACGGTTCGCTCTGGGCCGCCGACGCGCGCGGTGGCGTGTCCTACATTGCACACAGCGGCGAACAGCGCCTGATCGCCCAGCGCCGCTCCGGGCATTTCGACCAGGCCGGCGACGACCTGCATGCGCGTTACATGCACGGCACGCTGCCCAACGGACTGGCGTTCGATCGCGACGGCAACTTCCTCATCTCCAACTTCGGCACCGATGCGCTGGAGCGGATGGATAGGCGCGGCAACACCACCGTGCTGCTGGATCGCATCGACGGCCAGCCCATCGGCAAGGTGAACTTCGTGCTGCGCGACTCCCGTGACCGCATCTGGCTCACCGTCTCGACCCGCGTCAATCCGTGGGTCAGCGCCATGCGCCCGGGCCTGAGGGACGGCTACATCGTCCTGATCGACGGCGGCCATGCGCGCATCGTCGCCGACGGCTTTGCCTTCACCAATGAAATCCGGCTGGACGCCCGCGAAGAATGGCTCTACATCGCCGAGACCACCGGCAAGCGCATCAGCCGCATGCGCGTGGCCGCCGACGGTTCGCTGCACGACCGCGAGACCTTCGGTCCGGAGCATCTCGGCACCGGCTTCCCCGACGGCATCGCCTTCGACGCCTTCGGCAACCTGTGGGTGGCGATGGTCATGTCCGACCGGCTGGCCGCCATCACCCCGCAGGGCGAGCTGCTGACCCTGTTCGATGACGGCAATGCGCAGGCCACCGCGGAACTGGAACGCCACTTCGCCCAGTCCAGCCTGACCACCGGGATCATGGCCCGGGCGCGCGGCGACGTCGCTCCGTGGCTGGCCAGCATCACCTTCGGCGGCCCGGATCTGCGCACCGTCTATCTGGGCAGTCTGATGGGCGACACCCTTCCCTATTTCACCGCCCCGGTGGCGGGTTTGCCGATGGCGCACTGGCGCCGGGCATAGCCCGCGGGGCGGCTCCTTCCACGCAATGTTTCAGAGGATACAAGCATGAAAAAGAAAGTCATCATCACCTGCGCCGTCACCGGCGCCATCCACACCCCGACCATGTCGCCGCACCTGCCCATCACGGCGCAGCAGATCGAGGAGGCGGCCGTCGGCGCGGTCGAGGCGGGCGCGGCGATCGTGCACCTGCACGCGCGCAATCCGGCCGACGGACGGCCCTCGCAGGATCCGGCGCTGTTCCGCGAATTCGTCGGCAACATCAAGCGCCGCTGCAAGGGCGTGATCAACCTGACCACCGGCGGCTCGCCAGCGATGACCGTCGAGGAACGCCTGCAACCGGCAATGCAGCTGCAGCCGGAGCTGGCCTCCTTGAACATGGGCTCGATGAACTTCGGCCTGCATCCGCTGCTGGGCCGCTACAAGGAATTCCTGCACCCATGGGAAGGCCAGTACCTGGAAGGAACGCGCGACGTGGTGTTCAAGAACACCTTCAAGGACATCGAGACCATCCTGAAGAAATGCGGCGACAACGGCACCCGCTTCGAATTCGAATGCTATGACACCGCCCATCTCTACAACCTGGCCCACTTCGTCGATCGCGGCCTGGTCAAGGGGCCGTTGTTCATCCAGACCGTGTTCGGCATCCTGGGCGGCATCGGCGTGCATGCCGACGATATCGCCCACATGAAGCGCACCGCCGACCGCCTGTTCGGCGACCAGTTCGTCTGGTCGGTGCTGGGCGCCGGCCGCGCCCAGATGCCCATCGCCGCCACCGCCGCCGCGCAGGGCGGCAACGTGCGGGTCGGGCTGGAAGATTCGCTGTGGGACGGCCCCGGCAACCTGGCCCGGACCAATGCCCAGCAGGTGCAGCGCGTACGCGCGATCCTGGAAAACATGTCGCTCGACATCGCCACGCCCGACGAGGCGCGCGCCATGCTGTCCCTGAAGGGCGGCAGCAACGTCAATTTCTGATCCGCCTAGCCTGAAGGAGAACGCCATGGGCCGCCACATCATCGATATCTCGATCTACCTCGAAAACGACGTCGTCTCCGATCCGCCGGTCTATCGACCGAAGATCGAATACGTCAACCACCACACCTCGGCCGCGGAGATGCTGGCTTTCTTCCCCGGCCTGCAAAAGGAAGACCTGCCCGACGGCGAAGCCTGGGCCATCGAACGCATCAACCTGATCACCCACAACGGCACGCACCTCGATGCGCCCTACCACTTCCACTCGACGATGGACCAGGGCGAACGCGCCATCACCATCGACGAAGTGCCGCTGGACTGGTGCATGCAACCCGGCGTGAAGCTGGATTTCCGGCATTTCGCGGACGGCTACGTGGTGACCGCGGCCGACGTCGAGGCCGAACTCAACCGCATCGGCCATACGCTCAAGCCGCTGGAAATCGTGGTCGTCAACACCGCCGCCGGCCAGCGCTACGGCCAGGACAACTACGTCAGCGCCGGCTGCGGCATGGGCTACGACGCCACCATGTATCTGCTGGAACGCGGCGTCAAGCTGACCGGCACCGACGCCTGGAGCTGGGACGCGCCCTTCGTCTACACCGCCGAAAAGTACAAGGAGACCCGCGACGCCAAGCTGATCTGGGAAGGCCACAAAGCCGGCAAGGACATCGGCTACTGCCACCTGGAGAAGCTCCACAACCTGGAAGCGCTGCCCGCCAGCGGCTTCACCGTCTGCTGCTTCCCGTTCAAGATCCGAGGCGCCTCGGCCGGCTGGACGCGCGCCGTCGCCATCATCGAAGACGGGCAATGAGCCGCGCCGGCACCCCGGCCAAGAACGGCGGCGCGGCAACGCCACGCCGTCCGCCCGGCACCGTCGATCGGGTCGAACTGCTGCGCACCTTCGTCGTCATCGTCGAAACCGGCAGCATCTCGGCCGCCGCAGCCAGCCTGCGCACCTCGCAACCCACCGTCAGCCGGCGCTTGCAGCAACTGGAGGACTACCTGGAGCTGCGCCTGCTGGAACGCTCCTCGCAAGCGCTGGTCATGACCCGCAGCGGACAGGCCTGCTACGAGAACGCCAAACGCTTCCTGACGCGCTGGAATGGTGAGAGCGGGTTTACCGGGTGGCAGAGCGCATAGTCCCCCTTCCCGCAGCGACGCAAAGAGAGTGAAGCCAGCGCTCGGCTGTCGAATTGCTGATCCCTCTTCGACCGGCTCGACGAACGCCGGACACCACCATCTGCGCCGTGAAATGGCGCGTCTTCCCGCAGCCCCGCCGACGATGCCCTGACCGGATCAACATTATTCAGGCACAGGCAGACACCGGGTTGCACGCAAAGAAAAGCGGCCGGTCCAACTGGCAAGTCCAGGCGCGATAAGTCTGATCCGCGATCACCTTCAACGCCGCGATGCGGTCGCGCAATTCCCCCAGGATCTGCGCCTCGCTCTGCACCGCCGGTCCCTGCGCGCGCAAGAGTTCGCCCCGCCCTGCCGCGCACCAGTTCCTGACGCTCTCCTCGGTCACCTCCAGATGTCCCTGGAAGCCCCACTGGCGACCGCGCAGGAAGCCCTTGTTCAGGCAATGGCTGCCATACATGGTGCGCACCGCGCCGTCGGGAATCTCGAAGGTGTCGTAATGCCAGTTGAAGATCGCCGCCTGTCGCGGCAAGCCCATCCGTTGTTGCGCATGCGGGGTGACCCAGATCGGGCTCCAGCCGATGTTCGGACAGAGATTGCGGCTGACCTTCGCCCCCATCGCCCGCGCCAGCATCTGCGCGCCGAAACAATGCCCGAGCACCGGCACGTCGCGCCGGACGGCGTCCTGCAACAAGGCCAGCTCATCGGCTATCCACGGCAGGTCTTCGTTGACGCCATGATCGCTGCCCAGCACGACGACCCCGCAAAACTTCCCGGCATCGACCGGCGCGCCGCCATCCGATGCGGGAAAAACGAGCCGGTACGGAATGCCGCTTTCATCCAGATGATCGCGCAGTACGCCAGGCCCTTGGGTTGATTCGTGCTGAAGAATAGCGATGGGTCTCATAAGGTCGCGGCTTGCATCGGCAAGCCCGTAGTGAAGGAGACCTCAATTTAGAATCTTCGGTATAAAAACCGGATTCAATTTCGCGTGATTTGCATAAATAAGGCGTAAAAAACGCCCGCCGCCCGCGCCCGTCCGACTCGGGAATTTCCCGATGGGCTGCGGCCGATCCATTCCTTAAGATACGCAACGGTGGTGGATACCGCTCCTGCGCGCCGATCGGAATTGGGCCGATCGTGCACGACGGCGTGTCCTCCTCCACCCTTTCCTCCCCTGAGCAGAACTGCCCCCGGCGTCGATGCCCCGGCCTGGACGAGTTCGCCCGGCGCAAACGACGCGGGGGGTATCGGGTGTGATTCGCTGAAGCACCGATTTGTACATTCACAGATTCCGCGGGACGAGAACAGCCATGCAGAAACGCCGTAAATTGACCATCGCCGCCACGCATCTGGCCACGCATCTCACCACACTCCTGCTGGCCATCTGCGCGGCCGGCGCCATGGCCTCCGCGGCGCTGGCGCGCACCATCCTGTTCGTCGGCAACAGTTATACGTACGGACAGAATGCCTCGGTACGCTACTACAAACCCGAGACCGTGACCGACCTCAACAGCACGGGCGCGACGGGCAGAAGCACTGGCGGCGTTCCGGCCATCTTCAAGGCCTTCACGGTGCAGGCGGGACTGGATTACACCGTCTCGGTCGAGACCGTGGGCGGCATCGGCCTGGACTATCACTATGCGGAAAAACGGCATGCCCTCGACAAGCCTTGGGATGTCGTGGCGCTGCAAGGCCTCTCGACGCTCGAAGGCAAGCAACCCGGCAATCCGGAATTGCTGAGATCATCCAGCAAGAACCTGGTGGACATGTTCCGCGCGCAAAATCCGCACGGAGAAGTATGGATGACCGCCGTCTGGAGCCGCCCCGACAAAATCTATCCCGAAGACACCCCATGGTACGGCACGCCGATCGACAAGATGGGTGCGGACATCTCCGTCGCCTACAACGCCGCCGCCCAGCACGCCAACGCCAGCGGCGTGGTCGAGATCGGCCTCGCATGGAATCGCGCCATCGCCACCAAGATCGCCGGCGGCAACCCCTACCTGGGCATGCCCTCCTCCCAGATCAACCTCTGGTCCTGGGACAACTTCCACCCCAGCGACTACGGCTACTACCTGGAAGCGCTGATGCTGTTCGGAAAAATCACCGGCAAAGACCCGCTCTCCCTGGGCGCCAAAGAGATCGTCGCGGAAGATCTGGGATTTTCCAGCAGCCAGGCGGTCGCCTTGCAGCAGATCGCGCATGACCAATTGTTCTCCAAATAAGAGATGACTGGGCGTTCGCGAGGGATGGCCGTTGACTGTTCTGTGCAGATGGCGGGTAGCGATTTTGCTGAGAACCATGCGTAGATGAAGATAGAGCTCCAATGGCGTCGCGGCAATACATCGCATATTCGTGTCCTCTACCGCCGAGGTGAAATATCCGGTGACGAAGCACGCGTCTGCTGTGGCGGCCAATACCCAGGTACTGTCTGCCCATTCAGACTTCGGCTCCGGAATAAGCGCCCAGGCCTTGTTGTATGGATCAACGGCTTGCTCATGGTTCTTCCGAGCGGTCAGTTCGTCTCCAGCTGCACAGAAGTTCCTGATCTCATCGTAGATGGCCTCACTCAGCTCGACGCAGGCGCTTTCATGGAAGTCTGAGTATATTGATCGTACCTCCGGCTTTACGGACCAGATATGGTCGAGATACGGACGTACGATATCCAGCCGGGTGCTGAGACCAAGCGCCGGCGGGAATTTCAGCTTGTTGGCATGCTGCATTTCCACGATTGCTTGGTCTTGCCGGACGATCTTCAGCAGCGTCGGGCTCACCAATCGCCGTAACAGCCACTTCGGGACACGACGGCCGCTTACCTCCAGCCGTCCGAACACGCGCGTACGACCTGTTGTATCGGGGGTGAAATGCAGCGTGATATGTACTTCGCTGCCGTTCCTGTATCCATATTCGATGCGCCCCGACGCAGCTCCGCCGAAGACGACGCGTTCCTTGGAACGTTCCGATTCGAACAAGCGGTAGAGCAATCCGCTCTGCGTTTCCTGTCCGCGATAGACTACGGTGAAACCATCGCCGCCGATGCCGATCGTGGCATCCACGATGCCGTGCTGCTTGTCCCTGCGTACGAGGCCCGGATGAATCGTGTGAGTATGCAGGGGATCGAGGAAATTTTCGATGGCATCGATGGCAGGCGCGTTCCACCGGTCTTCCCAGGTGAGCACGGCAGCGTTTTCCAATGGTGTAGCCATGGACGCGGGAGGTGCAATAGAGTCGGCCCCGCCCAGCCTGCCCCAAACCCATCCGCCGGCCTCACGATATTGCGCGGTCTGCGCATTGACGGCCGGCGGCGCCTCTCCCCGGTAACAGGCCCGGTATCTTTCTGCATCGGCCATCGCTGCCAAACGCCCAGCCGTGGTAGGGACATTGCAAGCCGTGTTCGGTCATGCGGCCGGCCGAGAGCGGAACCTGGTGATGCGGGCAGTGATCGACCAGGGCGAAAGGATTGCCTTGATCGTCACGCTGCAATGCCAGAGGTGCGCCCAGCACCTCGACGGAAGACGGTTGTTCTTGAAGCCGGTGGCTGTGGGCAGCGACGAACCAGCATCCTTGGAGAGGATCCGGCCAGTCTGTCATAGTTGGAACCTTCTCATGAGCGGAACGCCAGTCCGATTGGCAAGGTGATGCAGCACCGACAATGTGACGCGGTGGCGCCTGTCGAGATGGCTATCCAGCGCGGCGCTGTATTCGATCTCGGCTTGACCGCCCCGCAGGCGCTTGAACTGCGCGGCGCCGGCGCTGAGATTGACGCTCCATCCGCGTTGCATCGCCAGCAGCAGGACGCTCGCCATCAGCAGCCGATACAGGCCCAGCGATTGTGACCTGCTCCCCAATTTAGTACGAGAATGACTTGGAGTCTGCGGTTAAAAAAGTCTCTGCAAACTGTTGCGGCGTCAGGTATCCAAGAGAACTATGCGGCCTCTCAGAATTGTATTCTCGTCGCCA
>WNDX01000125.1 GCA_009914615.1 Herbaspirillum frisingense | reverse complement strand
GCGCCTTCTATGCGATTCTTGTTCATCGGCTCGCGATTTACGCTCCACGCTTCCTTCCCACACTCGGTCACCCTCATGCAGTTGCGCTTCACTTCATTCACTGTGACCAGCTCATGGCGGGACTTGCACCCGCAGGAGTGCGCCCATGCTGGGCGCACAAAGAAAAAGGAGCCCGAAGGCTCCTTTTTTGCGTGTTGAATACCGGTAATATTCAATCGCAACACGCTCATAAAGCAGCGAGTTGTTCTTCCGCCTTGGGCTTGGCGCCAGCCGCCGATGCCACATTGTTGGCAGCCGGCTTGGCCTGCTCCGCGGTGGCCGAGACCGCCGGTGCTGCCGGCGGCAGCTTCACGGTCGCGGTGGTATAGATAGAGACGTTCTTGCCCATCGCCACCTGCTTCAGGTTCTGGTACTCCGACAGCACCTTCACGCCGTAGCCGCCATCGTTTGCCATTTCAGCCGCGCCGACATAGGTCTTCAGGCCGGCTTCGATGGAGCCGCCGCGGGTCACGTATTCCTTCAGGATCTGCGAACCGACGCGGATATTGGCCACCGGGTTCAGGGCTGCCTTGATGCCGCCCAGTTCCTGGAATTTGTCATGGTGCACCTTGGACATCACCTGCATCAGACCCTGCGCGCCCATCGGGCTTTCCGCGAACGGGTTGAAGCGCGATTCGATGGCGATCACCGACAGGATCAGCAGCGGATCGAGCTTGATGTCGCGCGCCGTCAGATAAGACGCGGACACCAGCATGTCAGCCGCGTCGCTGGCCACGCGGTAGCGCTTGGCCAGCCATTCGGTGACCAGCTTTTGCTGGCGCGGGGTGCCCAGCAACTGGCGCTCTTCCGCGGTCATCGGTTGGGCGGCGGC
The DNA here is from genome assembly GCA_009914615.1 of Herbaspirillum frisingense. Lineage (GTDB taxonomy): Bacteria > Pseudomonadota > Gammaproteobacteria > Burkholderiales > Burkholderiaceae_D > Herbaspirillum > Herbaspirillum frisingense_B. The sequence goes on along the minus strand of WNDX01000125.1, from coordinate 12,892 downwards.
CGGAGCCGGCTGTACCGAGGCTGCCGTGGCGGCGCCGGCGATGGCGGTCACCGTGGCCACCGGCGAGGCCGGCGACATGAGCTCGGCCAGCGGCGGCACGTTGTTCGCATCGGCGGCTGGCGACTCTTCAGTCGCATCGGAGAATGGCGACATGCTGATCAGCTTGTCGGCCAGGTCCGGGTTGAAGAACATCAGGCCCAGTACGAACAGGGCGGCAACGCCGAGAACCGTCAGTGCACGGTGGGCGATGCTGAAAAATTGACCCATGCGGGCGTTGCTGGATGAGCTCCAGAACGCGACGCGCTGAACCATCTGCGGGGCGCCCTGTAAAGGCGCCTCGGTAGCTTGGTTGGACATTGAACCTCCTGCGTTATTGCGGCAAATACAGGGCTCGCCGGCCAAGAAGTGGAGACCGGACGGCTGGGCTGTCGTTGCTGCAATCTATTACGTTACCGTCGCAAGGCGTTACGGCAAGTCCATCCGCGAGGCCTGCTGGCCGTGCCGTCGGATGGCGGTTGTCGGGGGGTAAGGCTGACGCCTTGGATGCACTTCTTAGTTGCTGGGACCCCGGATCCCTGAATACCTTGCTAAGCTTGTTGTGTTTGTTTCAAGCCTCGATGAGCTTCCTGGCTCTTCCCTTTGGTGTAGGGTGCGCGCATTGTAGAAGTCACTTTATATCGAGTCAATACTATTGAACTTTATCTTTATAACTTTTGTGTCTCATATTGCGTGTGGCCTTTCTTCAAAAATCAATAGAATCAAGCGTTTGCCGGGGATACCTGAGCCGGCTGTGATGCAAAAAGAAATTTGTTAAAAAGTATGAAATACACGGATCTGCGCGATTTTATTTCTAAACTGCAACAAAATGGCGAGTTGAAGCGCGTATCTCTCCCGGTTTCTTCTCATTTGGAAATGACCGAGATCTGCGACCGCACCCTCAGAGCGGAAGGTCCGGCGCTCCTTTTTGAGCATGTGGATCAAAAAAATATCCCGGTCCTGGCGAATCTTTTCGGTACTCCCCACCGCGTGGCGCTGGGCATGGGCGCCGACGACATCAGCGAGCTGCGCCGCATCGGCCACCTGCTGGCGCGCCTCAAGGAGCCCGAGCCGCCCAAAGGGATCAAGGACGTGCTGGATCTCGGCACCCTGGTGAAGTCGCTGTGGGACATGGCGCCCAAGGAGCGTAGCTCGGCGCCGTGCCAGGACGTGGTCTGGGAAGGCAAGGATGTCGATTTGTCACGCCTGCCCATCCAGCATTGCTGGCCGGGCGACGTGGCGCCCCTGATCACCTGGGGCCTGGTCATTACGAAGGGGCCGCACAAGAAGCGCCAGAATCTGGGCATCTATCGCCAGCAGGTGCTGGGGCCGAACAAGGTGATCATGCGCTGGCTGGCGCATCGTGGCGGCGCGCTGGATTTCCGCGAGCACTGCATCGCCAATCCTGGCCGGCCTTATCCGGTGGCGGTGGCGCTGGGCGCCGATCCCGCTACTATATTAGGAGCGGTCACGCCGGTGCCGGACAGCCTGTCCGAATACCAGTTCGCCGGCCTGCTGCGCGGCAGCCGCACCGAACTGGTCAAGGCGATGGGTAGCGAGTTGCGCGTGCCGGCCTCGGCCGAGATCGTGCTGGAAGGGCATATCTATCCGGATGACAACCACCCGTCCGGCTACGAGCATGCGCTCGAAGGCCCCTACGGCGACCACACCGGTTATTACAACGAGCAGGACTGGTTCCCGGTGTTCACCATCGATCGCATCACCATGCGACGCGACGCCATCTATCACTCCACCTACACCGGCAAGCCGCCCGACGAGCCGGCCGTCTTGGGCGTGGCGCTCAATGAAGTGTTCGTGCCGCTGCTGCAGAAGCAATTTGCCGAGATCACCGATTTCTATCTGCCGCCGGAAGGCTGCAGCTACCGCATGGCGGTGGTGCAGATGAAGAAGTCCTACGCCGGCCATGCCAAGCGCGTGATGTTCGGGGTGTGGAGTTTCCTGCGCCAGTTCATGTACACCAAGTTCATCGTGGTGGTGGACGAGGATGTCGATATCCGCGACTGGAAGGAAGTGATCTGGGCCATCACCACGCGCGTCGATCCGGTGCGCGATACGGTGATGGTGGATAACACGCCGATCGATTATCTCGACTTCGCCTCGCCCATCAGCGGCCTGGGCAGCAAGATGGGCATCGACGCCACCAACAAGTGGCCGGGCGAAACCAATCGCGAATGGGGCACGCCGATCGCCATGACCGACGCCGTGAAGAAGCGCGTGGACGATATCTGGCAGCAGTTGGGGATCTGAGGCCAGCGGGGCCACGGCGATAAAAGAAGCCGCGCAAATGATTTACGCATTTGCGCGGCTTTTTCCATTCATGGGGCGGTCGGTGAATTCACTGGCCGGGGCAGGGCGAAATGCAGTACAATACGCGCTGGCGGGCCCCTGCGCATTGTGGCATGGTCAACCTGGTCAGGTCGGGAACGAAGCAGCCACAGCCATTTCCCGCAAGTGCCGCAGACAAGGCTCGCCTCTATTCTCTTTCTTCCGCAAGACCCTTTACCCGACATGCATCTGCGAACGCGCTGACCGCTTCCTGGTCATGACGTCGCATCGCCTTTGTCCTCGCCGTTTTCACCGCGCAGCGACAGGCTCACCACCAGCATATCCACATATCCACCACCAGCAGGAACAGCGTGCGCGAGAGCACCGGCATCTGCGTGTCGGCGTCTTCGTCGTGCTCGATCACCAGCGCGATCACGGCAGCGCCGGAGGCCAGCGCCAGTTGCATCGCGCGCGACAGTTAACCCAGCTTGCCGGAATCGGAAATGAATATCGCCACGTCGCCGGCCTTCAGCTTGGAGGTCGAGACTTCCTGCAATTGCGGATCCACATAGGCAGCGCAAGCAATCCCAGGCTGAACAACTTCTGCTGCGCATCTTCGGCGACCGTGGCGCCGCTGCCGAAGCCATACAGTTCCACGCGCTGGGCCGCACGTAATTCATCCACCACGCGCGCCAGCGTTTCGGCATTGATGCTGTCGCGCAGTTCGAGGATGGCGGCGATGGTGTTGTCGGCTACCTTGGCCGCCACGTCCAGCGGCGCGTCGTCGTCCTGCACGGGATGTGCGAGCCCGGCAGGTTGCCGTTCACGTCCGAAGCCAGCTTCAGCTTGAAGTCGACCAGCCCCTGGCAACCATGCTGCGACAGAAGCGGAACACGGTCGGCTGACCTTGGCGCGGCCCGCGATCGCCGAGATCGGCTCGGTCGCGACCACGCGCGGATGCGCCAGCATCAGCGCCGCCCCCCGTTCCTCGGCCGGGCAAAATCGGCCTGCATCTTGCAGATGCGTTGCAGGATGGGAACGCCCTAGGCGCTGCCCAGTTTTTCATCGAGGATGGCGGAGACGCCGATGAAGGCCGGATATTCGGCCGTGATGACGAAGGTCGGGATCTTTTTGGTGAGCACCGACATGCGCCCCTTGTTCTCAAAGCGGGCGCGGAAGGGCGAGCGCTCGAAGTAATCGCCCAGGCGCGGCACCACGCCGCCGCCGATGTAGACGCCGCCCAGCGCACCCAGCGTCAACGCCAGATCGGCCGCCACCGTGCCCAGCATGCTGCAGAACAGGTCGATGGTTTCCTTGCAGACCGCATCGCCTTGCTGCAGACCGCGTTCCACGATCTCCGACGCTTTCAATTCCATGGCCGGATGGCCGTCGATGGCGAGCAGCGCCCGATGGATCAGCTCCAGGCCAGGGCCCGACACCAGGCGCTCGGCCGAGAGATGTTCGTGGAGGGTCCAGCCGTAGGCCAGCACCGCCGCTTCGCGCGCATTGGCCGGGGCGAAGGCGACGTGGCCGCCTTCGCTGGCCAGCGCCAGCCAGCGGCCATCGCCGCGCACCAGTCCGCCCACGCCCAGGCCGGTGCCGGCGCCGACCAGGCCGATGGGCTGGTTCTTTTCTGCCGCGCCGCCGCCGATCTGATGCAGGTCGGCGGCTTTGAGCTGCGGCACCGCCATCGACAGCGCGGTGAAGTCGTTGACCACCAGCAGCGTGTCGAAGCCCAGCAGCTGGCGCGCCGCCTCGATGGAAAACGCCCAGTCGTGGTTGGTCATCTTGATGTGATCGCCCTGCACCGGATTGGCGATGTCCACCACCGCATGCCGCACCGGCGGCTGGCCGGCCAGCTTCAGATAGGCTTGCACGGCGTCGGTGAATTCCTTGTAGTCGGCGGCGGGCAGGATCTTGATCTGCTCGATGCGGCCCGGCCCCGGTTCCAGCGCGAAACGGGCGTTGGTGCCGCCGATGTCGGCCAGCAGGCGCGGGCCGTCCGCGTGGTCGGCGCCCTCGGTATGGATGGTGGCGTTGTTGTGTTCTCCGGTCTGCATTCCTGTTGTCCTTATCGTCGTGAAGCCGGCGCTGCGTGGCGCCGCCGGCCATGGTGTAGTCAGGGTATGGGCAGTTTGATGAAGCTTCCCTACATGCTATGAGGCAATGGCGCGGGCCAGGTTCCGGCCCATCGCCTCAAGGAGGCGCTGCGGCCGGGAAAAGGCCGGATCGCTCGCGAAAGCAATCCGGCCTTTTGTCGTCCCGCGCCGGCCTGTTCGCCGGCCTGTCGCCGGCTTATGCGCCTGCTTACTTGCTTGCTTATTCGCCAGCGAGGTGAGCCGACAGCGCTTCGCGCATCTGTTCGATCACATCGCTCCATTCGCCCAGCGTGCTCTGGCGGAAGATGGTGAAGTTCTGGTACCACGGCGTGTCGCTGCGGTCGAGCTGCCAGCGCCAGCAGGTGTTGAAGCGGTTAAGCAGCCAGACCGGCTTGCCCAGCGCACCCGCCAGGTGGCACACCGAGGTATCCACCGAGATCACGAGGTCGAGATTGGCGATGAGGCCGGCAGTTTCCGAGAAATCGCGCAGTTCGGCCGAGAAATCGGTGACGTAGCCGGCCAGCGGGTGACGCCGGAGCTGGGCTGCGGCGTTGTCGCCCACCTGCAGCGAATAGAATTCCACGCCGCCCTGGTCGCGCGCCAGCTCGACGATGGGCGCCAGCGTGTCGAAGGCGGTCGAACGCAGCGAATCGATGCGGTTGGCCGCGGCGTTGTTCACGCGCGGGTTGCCCGACCACACCAAGCCCACGCGCAAGGCGCGGTTTTGCGGCAGGCGCTGGTTCCAGGCCGCCCACTTCTTCGGCTCGGCGACCAGGTAGGGCGCGCGCGGGATGTCGTCGTCGCTGATCATGCCGCATGCCAGCGGCAGGCTCATCAGCGGGCAATGGAAATCGAATCGCGGGAGAGGGAATTCGTCGCGTGTGATGACCTGGCTGACGCCGGGCAGGTTGGCCATCAGGTTTTTCAGCGGCGGCTGGACTTCCAGGATCACGCGCGCGCCTTGCGCCGCCAGTTGCGGGGCGAAGCGGGAGAATTGCAGCGTGTCGCCGTAGCCTTGTTCGGCGTGCAGCAGGATGGTCTTGCCCTGCAGCGATTCCTCGCCCAGCCACAGCGGCTGCGGCAGCCGCCGGCGCTGGAAGTCGCGCATCTGCTCGGTCAGCCAGCGCCATTCGTATTTCTCCCACCCGGCCTGGAAATCGCCCAGCAGCAGGCGTGTCAGGCTTTCGTTCCAGTGCGGCGAGGCGCCGTCCGGATCCAGCTGCTGCGCGCGCTGGTAGCTGGCGATGGCTTCGTCGAAGCGTTGCAGGTCTTCCAGCGTCGAGCCGCGGTTGAACCACAGTTCGGCCGAGGCGTCGTCCAGCCCGGCGGCGCGGTCATAGCTTTCCAGGGCATCGGTGGCGCGCTTGAGCAGGAACAGCACGTAGCCGCGGTTGGTCAGGGCCTGGGCGAAGTCGGGTTCCATGGCCAGCGCGCGGTCGTAGGCTTCCAGGGCTTCTTCCAGCCGCTCCAGATCTTTGAGCGTATTGCCCAGGTTGAACCAGGCTTCGGCGAAATCGGGGCGCAATTCCACCGCCTTGCGGTAATTCTCCAGCGCCTGTGAATACTGTTTGAGCCGGTGCTGGACGTTGCCCGATTGAAACCAGGCTTCGGCGATATTGCCATCGATCGCCAGCGCGCTTTTGTAGCTGGCCAGCGCGGCCTGAGTGCGGCCGATCTGGCGCTGGCTGTTACCCCGTTGCAGCAGGGCGTCGGCGAAGTCGGGCTTGAGCGCGACCGCGCGGTCCAGGCTGGCGATCGCTTCTTCATGCCGATCCAGGTGCTGCAAGGCGGTGGCGTGGTCCAGGTAGGTGTCGATGTGCGCCGGCTTGAGCGTGATCGCCTTGCCCAGTTGCTGCGCTGCGGTTTCCCAGTCTTCCTGGTGCAACTTGAGCATGCCGTACAGGTAATTGGTCTCGAAATGATCCGGTGCCTTGGCGAGCGCCTTCTTGTACAGCTCTTCGGCGGGCGCCATCTGGCCCTTCTGATGCAGCGCCAGGGCTTGTTGCAACAGGATGGTGGCGGCATTTGCTTGCTGACGCATGGATGGATGTCTTGTTTTCAGCGTGGAAAAAGCGGCCCGCGCGGCTGCCGCCGGCGGACTGCGCGTTGTATTGCCGCAAGTGTCCCAAATTCGCCGCCATTTATCCAGCGGATTACAGCCGAATTTGCCGCTCATATCTGCGCCAGCGGGTCGCCAAGCGGGGGCGGTTCTTTTCTTTTACACTAGCTTGCTGTGAAGCAGTGCCGCGCAGCGCCGCATTGCCGTCGTCATGCAGCCATAAAACGGGCCGGTCGACCGGCCCCATTCATTTCGCCACTACGGAGTCTTCCCGATGAGTTTTGCCATTCCCGCTCCCGCCCAGATCACCATTCCCGTGGTCGGCGGCGATCCCTTCCCGGTGCGTCGCATCTACTGCGTGGGCCGCAATTACGCCGCCCACGCCCGCGAAATGGGCCACGACCCGGACCGTGAACCGCCGTTCTTCTTCATGAAGCCGGCCGATGCCATCGTGCCGACCGGTTCCGTGGTGCCGTATCCGGCGGCGACCGCCGATTACCATCATGAAATCGAGATGGTGGTGGCGCTGGGCAAGGGCGGCCGCGATGTGCCGGTGGACAAGGCGCTGGATCTGGTGTTCGGCTATGGCGTCGGCCTCGACATGACGCGCCGCGACATCCAGGCCCAGGCCAAGAAGATGGGCCGTCCGTGGGACATGGCCAAGGGCTTCGACCAGTCGGCGCCGTGCGCGCCTATCCTGCCGGTCTCGCAATCCGGTCACCCGGACAAGGGCGCGGTCTGGCTCAAGGTCAATGGCGAGATCCGCCAGCAGGGCGACCTGGGCGATCTGATCTGGAGCGTGGCGGAAACCATTTCCTACCTGTCCGGCCTGGTGGAGCTGTTCCCGGGCGACCTGATCTACACCGGCACGCCCGAAGGCGTGGGCGCCGTGGTCAAGGGCGACAAGCTGGAAGGCCACGTGGACGGCCTGCAGGACATCAGCATCACCATCGGCTGAGAACGGTCGCATCGATGGCTGGCCAGGAGCCGGGGCGCCGCAGCGGGAAGGGCGGCGCCGCCGGGTCTTTTGATGGCGAAAAGGCAAGGTTTCGGGGCGGTTTGCCGCGTCCGTTCCGGCCGGGACACCAAACTGTCATGAAGCCTGATGCGATGCGGCGTATAATAGTGGTCTTCCGGGCAATCGCTGTAGCCGGCCCGGTCAGCATCTTTGCATCATCCAAAGCGGTCGGCCGCGCAGATTTGGCCGGTTCGCGCGTAACACTTCAACACTGAAAGCAACTGAACCCGTGCGCATGCACCCCATGCACCGGAGCCGCCTGGCGGCTGCCGCGGCGCTGTCGCACCGTTCGCAATAAACCATGTCCGACACCACGTCCGCGTCCGCAGCACCGGCTGCACCCGCCGTCCGCTTTGAAGATTTCGGCCTCTCGCCCGACATCCTGAAGGCATTGGCCGAGCAAGGCTACGTCCATCCCACCCCGATCCAGGCCCAGGCGATTCCCGTGGTCCTGCAAGGGCGTGACGTGATGGGCGCCGCGCAGACCGGCACCGGCAAGACCGCCGGTTTCTCGCTGCCGATCATTCAGCGCCTGCTGGCGCATGCCAGCACCAGCGCCTCGCCGGCGCGCCATCCGGTGCGCGCGCTGATCCTGACGCCCACGCGCGAGCTGGCCGACCAGGTCGCCGACAACGTCAAGGCCTATTCCCGTTTCACGCCGCTGCGCTCCACCGTGGTGTTCGGCGGCGTTGATATGGCGCCCCAGACCGCGACCTTGCGCGCCGGAGTCGAGATCGTGATCGCCACACCGGGCCGTTTGCTGGATCACGTGCAGCAAAAGACGGTCAACCTGAGCCAGACCCAGATCCTGGTGATGGACGAAGCCGACCGCATGCTCGACATGGGCTTCCTGCCGGATCTGCAGCGCATCATCAACCTGCTGCCCAAGCAGCGCCAGAACCTCATGTTCTCGGCCACTTTCTCGCCCGAGATCAAGAAGCTGGCCGCCAGCTTCCAGAACAATCCGGTCACCATCGAAGTGGCGCGCAGCAACGCCACCGCCGAGACCGTGACCCAGGCCATCTACAAGGTGGACGAGTCGGCCAAGGCCGATGCCGTTGCCTACATCATCCGCCAGCGCCAACTGAAGCAGGTGATCGTGTTCTCCAACACCAAGATCGGCGCTTCGCGCCTGGCGCGCACGTTGCTCGCCGAAGGCATCAACGCCTCGGCGATTCACGGCGACAAGACCCAGGGCGATCGCATGGCGGCGCTGGAAGCCTTCAAGCAAGGCCAGATCGAAGTGCTGGTGGCCACCGACGTCGCCGCCCGCGGCCTGGACATCGCCGAACTGCCCTGCGTGATCAACTACGACCTGCCGTATAACGCCGAAGACTACGTGCACCGTATCGGCCGCACTGGCCGCGCCGGTGCCTCGGGCGATGCCATCTCGCTGTTCTGCGACAAGGATGAGCGCCTGCTGACCGACATCGAAAAGCTGATCAAGAAGAAATTCGAGCGCGCCGGCCTGGAAGGTTTTGCGCCGCGCGCACGCCACGAGCGCCCGGAGCGTTCCGAACGCGGCGAGCGGAGTGAGCGCAGCGACCGCGGCGATCGCGGTGATCGTGACCGTGGTGAACGCACCCGCAGCAGCCGTGAAGGTGCAGCGCCGTCGTCGCGCCGTGAAAAGGTCGATCCGTGGTTCCTGAAGCCTTACGAGCCGACGGCCGAAGAAACCGTCTCCACCAAGCCGGAACTGCCCAAGTCCAACCGCCCCAAGCCCAAGGTGGCGGCGCTGCTGGGCGGCATGCCCAAGCGCTGAGCCGTTTCAGCTTCGTCATGAAAAAGCCCGCATCGCGCGGGCTTTTTCATTGCGCATGGACGCCGCGTTCAGCGCGGGCCGAAGCGCTTCTCCCACCCGGCCAGCGCCAGCGCCCAGAATGCCGCACGGTCACCGGCGGCGCCGGTGTCGAGGCCGAGGAAGCCGGCCGCCCGCTGCAATTCTTCCAGCGGCTGCGCCAGGTCCAGCGCCTGCGCACCATTCTGCTTGGAAAACTTTTCCCCGCTCTCATTCATCATCAGCGGCACGTGCAGGTAGCGCGGCGTCGGATAGCCGAGCATGCGTTGCAGATAGATCTGGCGCGCGGTCGAGTCCAGCAGGTCGGCGCCGCGCACGACGTCGGTCACGCCCTGGTCGGCGTCGTCCACCACCACTGCCAGTTGATAAGCCCAGAAGCCGTCGGCCCGCTGCAGGACGAAGTCGCCCACTTCCGTGGCCAGGTGCTGCGATTGCGGCCCCAGCCAGCGATCCTCGAAATCCACCCGTTCGCCGTCCCGGCCGGCATCGGGCACGCGCAGGCGCAGCGTGCGCGCCGTCTTGCCCGGCGCCAGGCCATTGCGGCAGGTGCCGGGATAGATCGCCGCGCCGTCGCTGGCGGTGCCCACGCGCGAATCGGCGATTTCCTTGCGACTGCAGCCGCAGGGATAGGCCAGGGCGCCCAATTGGTCGCGCGCGGCCTGGTAGCGCTCCTTGCGCCGGCTTTGCACCAGCACCGGACCGTCCGAATGCATGTCCAGCGCAGCCAGCGCAGCGATGATGTCCTCGGCTGCGCCCGCCACGGTGCGGGTTTCGTCGATGTCCTCGATGCGCAGCAGCCAGCGGCCGCCATGCACCCGCGCGTCCAGGAAGCTGGCCAGCGCCGCCACCAGCGAACCTGCGTGCAGCGGGCCGGAAGGCGAGGGCGCGAAGCGGCCGATGTAAGGGCTGGCACCGGTCATGACTTGCCGTCCTCGGCCACCGGCCCGATCAATGACTGCCTCACCTCCGGCTGCGCCAGGTAATTGATGAACCATTTCAAGGACTTGCCTTGTTCGGCCTTGGGCCAGGCCACCATGAAGTTGTCGTTGGGTTTGGCCGCCAGGGTCTGTTTCTCGACCAGCGCGCCGCTGGCCAGATGCGGCGCGGCCCAGATGCGCGGCAGATGGCCGCAGCCCAGACCGGCCAATTGCGCTTGCAGCTTGTCGGCCACGGTGGCGACCGTCAGGGTCTCCTGGCCGGACAGCAGGCCCATGGTCAGGGTCGGCAGCGACTGGCTGTTGTCGCCCACGGCGATCGCGCGATAGCTGCGCACCAGCTCGGCCGGCAGCGGCGCCGGCACATTTGCCAGCGGATGCTGGGGCGCCACCGCGAACACCCAGTCCACCGTGCCCAATTCTTGCATCTGGAAGCGCCCGCTGGTGCGCACCACCTCGGGGCCGTCCAGCGTGACGCCGATGACCAGGTCGGCGCGTCCTTCGATCAGCTTTTCCCAGGCGCCGGTCAGCACGCCTGGCGTGAAGCGCAGCCGGGTCCCGGATTGCTCGCGGTCGAAGGCCTCGATGATGGGCAGCACCTTGCCGAAGGGAATCAGGCTGTTGAGCACGATGTGCAGCTCGGTTTCGCGCCCGGTGGCGGTACGCTTGACGCGCTGTTCCAGGTCGCTGGCGGCCAGCAGCAGGTGGCGGCCCTCCTGCAGCAGTTGCAATCCGGCCGGGGTGAGCTGGGCGCGGTGGCCGCGGCGGTCGAACAGCAGCACGTCGAGATCGTCTTCCAGCTTGCGCACGCTGTAGGTCAGTGCCGAGGGCACGCGATCCAGCGCCACGGCGGCGGCGGCGAAGCTGCCCTTGCGGTCGATCATGTCAAGGATTAGCAAGGATTCGAGGGTCAGGTTCACATCGACTCCGCTTGTTTAAAAATTTTGAATAAACCCTACGGATTTTAGGCCTTATCTCAGAAAAAGATAATGCCTATAGTGACGACATCGACAAACAATTTGTACGAATCAATTCCGAGGCGTACGTCACTTGAAGAAAGAGGTGTTGACATGATGCAACTGCGCAAAGCGAATGATCGTGGTCACGCCAACCATGGTTGGCTGGATTCGTACCACAGCTTTTCTTTCGCCGACTACTATGACCCGAAGCACATGGGCTTCGGTCCGCTGCGTGTGATCAACGAGGACCGCGTGGCCGCCGGCCAGGGTTTCGGCACGCACGGCCACCGCGACATGGAGATCATCTCCTACGTGCTGGAAGGCGAGCTGGCCCACAAGGACAGCATGGGCAACGGCAGCGTGATCCGGCCGGGCGACGTGCAGCGCATGAGCGCCGGCACCGGTGTGCGCCACTCGGAATATAACCACTCCAAGGATGGCACCACGCACTTCCTGCAGATCTGGATCATGCCGGACCGCGCCGGCGCCGAGCCCGGCTACCAGGAGGCGCATTTCTCCGCTGCCGACAAGGATGGCCGGCTGCGCCTGGTAGCTTCCGGCGATGGCCGCGACGGTTCGGTCAGCATGAACCAGGACGCCCAGCTCTACGCCGGCCTGTTCGACGGCGAGCAAAGCGCCAGCTACACGCTGCCGGAAGGCCGCCTGGGCTACGTGCACGTGGCCCGCGGCAAGGTCAGCGTCAACGGCCAGCCGCTGGAATCCGGCGACGCCGTCCAGCTGAGCGCGGTGGACAAGGTCGAGATCAGCGGCGGCGACAAGGCCGAAGTGCTGCTGTTCGATCTGCCGCGCTGATCGTTTTTCACTATTTGCCGTACCCGCCGGTACCGATCACACCGGCGGTTTTCCTTCACTCCACTCTCTAGAGAAAGCACACAGCCATGAGCAAAGTCGCCATCGTTTATCACTCCGGCTACGGCCACACCAAAAAGCAAGCGGAAGCCGTGCAGGCTGGCGCCGCATCGGTCGCCGGCGCCAGCGTCGATCTGATCGCCATCAACGCCGAAGGCAACATCACCGACGCCGACTGGGCGACGCTGGATGCGGCCGACGCCATCATCTTCGGTTCGCCGACCTACATGGGCACCGTGTCCTGGCAGTTCAAGAAATTCGCCGACGCCTCCTCCAAGCCCTGGTTCGGCCAGAAGTGGAAGGACAAGATCGGTGCCGCCTTCACCAACTCGGCCACCATGAACGGTGACAAGCTCTCGACCCTGCACTACCTGTTTACGCTGGGCATGCAGCACAGCATGATCTGGGTCGGCACTGGCCTGATGCCTGCCAACAGCAAGGCGGCCCAGCGCAACGACATCAACTTCGTCGGTTCCTTCTCGGGCCTGATGGCGCAAAGCCCGTCGGACTCCTCGCCGGAAGAAGGCCCGCTGCCGGGCGACCTGGAAACGGCCAAGCTGTTCGGCGCGCGCGTGGCTGAAACTGCGGCCAAGTTCAAGAAGTAATCAGTTATCTGGCTGGCATTCGCGTCAGTATGAAAAAAGCCCACCGTATGTGAACTGACCCCATAAAGTTGGACGGTCAATAGGCGGCTAATTCCTCAAGTGATCTTGCCCCTGATTTACGGACACCTATCTAAGCGACATTGGCCAGCTCGTACTGCTCTGGGCTGAGGTAGCCCAGGGTCGAGTGCAGCCGGATCCGATTGTAGTCAACCTCAATGTAGTCAAAC
>WNDX01000124.1 GCA_009914615.1 Herbaspirillum frisingense | reverse complement strand
GCTACGCTGGTTTGCGACGCGCTGCGCATGGCGCTGTTTGCTCGCAATCGGCCTCGGGGAGTGATCGTGCATACTGACCGTGGTAGCCAATACTGCTCGCGCGAGCACCGCGCCCTGTTGGAGCAATACGCTTTGATCGCCAGCATGAGTGCCAGAGGCAACTGCTACGACAACGCAGCAATGGAGAGTTGGAACCACAGTCTGAAGGTCGAGGCCATCCATGGTGAACACCTCGCCACACGGGAGCAGGCCAAGGCTCATGTGTTTGACTACATTGAGGTTGACTACAATCGGATCCGGCTGCACTCGACCCTGGGCTACCTCAGCCCAGAGCAGTACGAGCTGGCCAATGTCGCTTAGATAGGTGTCCGTAAATCAGGGGCAAGATCATTCATAAAAAAGGCATTCATGAATCGCGAACGTTCGACATTGCATGTGGCTTTCGGCGTTGACGAGAATTTTTTCCGTGGCGCTGGTGTTTGTATTGCCTCCATTCTTGACCACAATCCTGGCGTCGATTTTGTTTTTCACGTCTTCACCTTTGGCTGTAGCGCCGACAGCCGTGCGCGGCTGGACAAGATGGCGCGGCAGCGTGGCGTGCCCATGCATGTGCATCTGCTGGATGAGGCGGTGTTTTCCCGCTATCGCCACAATCCTCGCAGCAATTATTCAAACGCGATTTTTACCCGCATCCTGATGCCGGGCGTGCTGGCAGGCGTTACGGAGCGCTTCTTATATGTCGATTCGGACATCCTGTGTCGCGGCGATCTGGCTCCGTTGCTGGACCTGGAGCTGGGCGAGCATGTCGCTGCGGCCGCCGCCGATGTCCATACGATTGCGCAGCGGCGCCTCAAGGCGATGGCGCTGAAGGGGGATTTTTATTTCAATTCCGGTCTGCTGCTGATCGATGTCGCCAACTGGAACCAAGCGCGCATCACCGAGCAGGCTATCGAGCTGATCGGCAGCGGCAGTTATTCGCTCGACTATCCCGACCAGGACGCGTTGAACAAGGTAGCCGAAGGACGGGTGCTGAAGCTGCATCCGAAATGGAACGTCATGTTTTCGCTGCTGGGCGAGCTGCGCTTCTCTCACCGCAAGCTGGCCGTTTCCGACGATGCCGTCATGTTGCATTTCGGCGGGCCGCTCAAGCCCTGGCATGGCTGGTCGCACGGTTGCGCGCAGGAGATGTTCCAGCGTCACCAGCGCGGCTCGGGCTGGGCGGATGTGCCGCTGGATCAGCCCAAGACCTACAAGCAGATGCATCAATGCGCCACCTATCACCGCGGCCATCGCAAATATCTGCGCTCGCTGATGTGGTACGGCGCCTATCTGGGCAAGAAGACCTCCGTTTTGCTGCGCGGCGCGCGGGTGCCGCTGCTGGTCGTCGCGCTGCAATTGGGAGCGGCCGTGCAGGAGTCTGCATCCTGGGTGTACGCTGCGGCTGGTTTGTGAGCTTGGCAAGAGCGCTGCCCGCGTCGTGTTAGCATGCGCCAAAGTTCATTCACGATGAAAGAGAGTGCATATGTCGGATCAGGATCCCTGGATCGCCCGCGCGGAAGAGTTGAAGGCGCGGATGGAGACCTTGCTGGAGGCGCAGTTGGAAGAATATGAGCAGATGACCGCCAAGCTGGAGCAATGGAAGCAGGAGCCGGCCGGTTCCTGGCTGACGATGGAGGACTACCAGCCCTGGCAGGATGCGCTCAAGAAGCTGGAAGCCGCTCAGCGCGAATTCGATGCGCACATCAGTACGCGCGTGAAGAAGTAAGTACGCAACGCAGCAGTGTCGATATGCTGCATGAAGAAAGCCCGCTTGATGCGGGCTTTTTTCATGGCGCTGGCCGCGTGGCGCGCGGCGCACGCGGGCGCCGCCTGCGTTTGCCCCAGCGTTGGGCGCGCTCTAGGAAGGCGAGCATGAAATCGTCCGCCGATTCGGGTTTGAGCAGGTATTCGCTGGCGCCGGCTTTGAGCAATCCTGCCATGGCCGGTGGATATTCCGGATCGGGAAAGACCACGATGGGCACGGCGCGCGTGTCGCGGCCGGCTTTCATGGCCAGGATGAAATCCAGGCCGTTGTTTTCCATCATGCCAGGGTCGAGGAAGATCATGCTCGGCAAGTCGACCTCGCTACCCTCGCGGCCGGCGTAGAGCAGCCGGTGAATGGCGGCGTCGGCTTCGTCATACCATTGCAGCACGCAATGGAAATTGCTTCGCCAGAGGGCGAAGCGGGCCAGTTCGACTGCTTCGCCGTTCGATTCAATCATCAGGATGATCGGCGGTTTCATGATTTCTTTCTTTCTGTTCTTGCTGATCGCGCCGCACATTCCTGCTTTGCGGGAATTCATTTTTCCCTTCATGACGGCTTGCGTGGCGCGAGCGGTCATTTGCAGTCTTACAAAAATGCGAGATTGTCCATATCATGAAATTCCTGATAGGGCGGGGCCGGAGGGGCGTCTTTTCCCGAGTCCGGATGAGCTTTTCGTCTATGCGGAAGGCCTTTGTGCGGCGCGCCGAGCGTCGCGGACGGAAATGAGGTGTAATGTCGGAAGTGTTGCGTAAAGTGCGCAGGATTTCTGCCATGCACTACGTCTTCCAGATCAGGCGGCAAACAGACCGCCGTTCAACAGGCAGCCAGGGAAAACGGGCTTGGCAAGCCCAGGCGCCGCCATGGCTCGGCCGTGGCACGGGGCTTGCTGCTGAAGTTGCCGGAACCGATCGCCGCATCGACGGCGGGGTGTTCCGGAATTGAACAGGCAAACATCACATGAACGCACCTCTGAAAACAGCGGCTTCGGAACCGACGAAGCAGACGCTGGATATCCTCAAGACTCTCATCGGTTTCAACACCATCAGCCGCGAATCCAACCTCGGATTGATCGAGTGGGTACGCGATTACCTGGAGCGCCACGGCGCCGTCACCCGTCTCACCTACGATGCCGAGCGGCGCAAGGCCAACGTCTTCGCCACCATCGGCGGCAACGCGCGGACCAGGTTCGGCACCGTGTTCTCGGGCCATACGGACGTGGTTCCGGTCAAGGGACAGAACTGGGATACCGATCCCTTCACCGCGCATGTCGCCGACGGCAAGCTGTTCGGCCGCGGCGCCTGCGACATGAAGGGCTTTATCGCGGTCTGCCTGGCGCGACTGCCGGGCATCGACCAGGGCAGGTTGCATACCCCGTTGCATTTCTCTTTCTCGTATGACGAGGAAGTGGGCTGCCTGGGCGTGCGCGAGCTGCTCGCCGATCTGCAGCAGAACGACATCAAGCCCACCGGCGTGATCATCGGCGAGCCGACCTCGATGCAGCCGGTGATCGCCCACAAGGGCAAGCGCTCCTATCGCTGCTCGGTGCATGGCCATGCGGCGCACTCGTCCTGTCCCCACCTGGGCATCAACAGCATCGACTTCGCCGCGATGATGCAGTTGAAGATTCGCGAGATCGCGCTGCGCGTACGTGATTCCGAAGCGCAGGATTACGACTTCGACGTGCCGTATTCGTCCATCGTGACCACGCTGTCCAACGGCGGCAATGCGCCCAACATCATTCCCGACAAGGCCGAGTTCGTGTTCGAGCACCGCTTCCTGCCGGGCATCGATCCGCGTGAAGTGTTCGAGGAAGTGAAGGCCTATGCGGAACGGGAAGTGATGCCGCAAATGGCCATCGACGGCGCGCAGGGTCGCATCGAGTTCGAGACGCTGACTGCTTACCCCGGCATGAGCACGCCTTCCGACGATCCCCTGGTGGCGTCGGCGTTGCGTATCCTCGGCAGCGAGCGGGCGCGCAAGGTGGGCTTCGGCACCGAAGGCGGCCTGTTCGGCGAAGCCGGCATGCCGGCCGTGATCTGCGGCCCCGGCGACATCGTCCACGCGCACAAGCCCAACGAGTTCGTCACGCTGGAGCAACTGGCGCGCTGCGAGAGTTTCTTCGACAACTTCGTGGCATCGGCCAATCTGCATCCGGCCTGATTCCGGCGATCCATGAAAAAACGGCGCTTGTCCTTCAAGACAAGCGCCGTTTTCGTTTGCGTGGTCGTCGCTTATGCGGTGGCGCGGGCGCGCTTGTCCAGCGAGGCGGAGAAGGCGACGGTGGCCAGGCCCAGCAGCGCGAACACCGAGCCGATCAGCGGCAGATCGGTCAGCGGCAGGCCGCCGACCCAGGCGCCGGTGGCGTTACCCAGATTGAAGGCACCCTGGTTCAGCGTCGAGGCCAGGTTGGGTGCGCCGCGCGCGGTATCGAGCACGCGGATCTGCGCGCCCGGCACCACCGCGAAGGCGACCGCGCCCCAGGCGAACATGGTGGCCAGCGTGGGCCACTTGTAGTGGCTGGTGAAGGAGAACAGGCCCAGCACGACGGCGATGCTCAGGAACACGGCGCACATCACCGGCATCAGCTTCCAGTCGGCCAGCTTGCCGCCGATGAGGCCGCCCACGGTGATGCCGGCGCCGAACAGCAGCAGCACCCAGCTCTCTTCCTTGGCGCTGAAGCCGGTGACGTCGAGCAGGATATAGGCGATGTAAGTGATCACGCTGAACATGCTGATCGAGGCCAGCGTGGAGGTGAGCAGGGAGAGTTGCACCCGGGTGTCGATGATGGAGCGGAATTCCTGGAAGATATTGCCGCCTTGCATGGGGATCTTCTTGGGCAGCATGGCACACAGCATGATGGCGGCGACCACGCCGATCACGGTCACCACGCCGAAGGTCGAGCGCCAACCGGCGGCATGGCCGAAGGCGGTGCCCAGCGGCACGCCCAGGATGTTGGCAACCGTCAGGCCGGTGAACATCAGCGCCACGGCCTGGGCGCGCTTGGCCGGCGCCACCAGCTCGGCGGCCACCACCGAACCGATACCGAAGAAGGCGGCGTGGCAGAAGGCCGTGACTACGCGCGCCACCATCAGAAAGTTATAGGAAGGCGCGACCGCGCACAGCACATTGCCCAGGATGAACAGTGTCATCAGGCCCACCAGCGCCTGCTTGCGCGGCCACTTGGCGGTCACGATGGCCAGGATGGGTGCGCCCGCGGCCACGCCCAGTGCATAGCCGGAGACCAGCATGCCGGCCGCCGGCGCCGACACCGCAAGGTCGCGCGCGACGTCGGGCAGCAGGCCCATGATGACGAATTCGGTGGTGCCGATGCCGAAGGCGGCGACGGCAAGGGCAAACAGGGGCCAGTTCATGCGGGTTCCGGAGTAGGGGGAGGAGCGCGGCGGGGATCGCCGCGCGAAGCCGCAAGTATACCGTCTGGCGGGCAATGTTGCAGGGCAATGCCTATTTCAGTGCCCGGAGTGTTGCAATGACGCAGGATCGGCCGCCAGCGGACGCGTGAACCAGTTCTTCAGCAGCGACATCAGGGCGCCGTAGGCCGGCAGGAAGAACAGCAGGCTGATGGCGATCTTGAAGCAGTAATCCACCACCGCGATCTCCACCCAATGCTCGGCCATGAAGGGATCGCTGCTACGCCAGAAGGCGATCGAGAAGAAGGCCAGGGTATCGCTGGCGTTACCGAACAGCATGGACACCGACGGCGCCAGCCACCAGCGGCGATTGGCGCGCAGGCGATTGAATACATGCACGTCGAGGATCTGGCCCAGGGCATAGGCCATGAAGCTGGCCGTGGCGATGCGCGCCACGAACACGTTGAAATGCGTCAGCGCCGCGAAGCCCTGCCATTGGCTCATGTAGAACAGCGCCGACACGCCATACGAAATGAACAGCGCCGGCAGCATCACCGCGAAGATGTTGCGGCGGGCCAGCGGCGCGCCGAAGAAGCGCACGGTCAGGTCGGTCGCCAGGAAGATGAAGGGGAAGCTGAATGCGCCCCAGGTGGTATGGAAGCCGAAGAGGGAAACCGGCAGTTGCACCAGGTAATTGCTGGAGGTGATCACCAGCAGATGGAACAGCGATAGCCATGCCAGCACAGCCGTGTGCCGGCGCAAGTCGAGGGATGTCATGTGGACCTTTTTGATGGATGGGGTTAGGGAACCCATGGATGGCGTCTTGACCGGCCAGGCGGCAAGGCGAACAGGCCGCCACTTTACCACATCGGTGGATGTGGCGCGGCGGCGGCCTGTGCCGGGCGTCGTCAGAACTTGTAGCTGACGCCCACGCGGATCACCGGATACAGGTTGTAGCCATGTACCTTGTCGGTCAATTCTGCATTTTCCGCGGCGATGTCGGTCGCCAGGCGCGAGCAGATCGCTGCCGGCGCGTTGCAGCCGGAATTGCTGACGGAGGTCGAGGCATTGCCCTGGAACATCACGCCCAGATCGGCAGTGAAGCCCCAACCCTTGTTCGGGGCGACGGCGTTGCCGTAGCCCAGGCCCAGATAGGGCGCGAAGTTCTTGAATTCGATGCGGCCATCCACCTGGCCGGCCTGCGAGGCGGTGTATGTGTTGCCGTTGATCGTGTAGGTGCCGTTGGCCTTGGGCTTGCCGGTGGCGTCGATCTTGTTGCCGTTGTAGATCACGCCGCCCGAGAGGCGGAAGCCATTATCGAAGGGGAACCAGTCGAGCAGGGCGTCGAAGGTGCGCAGCTTGGCCTTGGCGTCGTAGTTGACGTCCTTGGTGCTGGAGTTGAACGAATAGTCGAAGTAGTTCACGCCGAAACGGGCATTGAGCGTCTGCGCCAGCGGCACGCTCAGGTGAACGCCCACACCGGTGGTGCCGAGGTCGCCGCTCAGGCCGAGGTTGGCCGCCTGGGCGGAGGTGGCGGCCAGGCCGGCCACGGCGATGATGGAAGCAAAAGATAAGGCAAGACGATGCATGAAGATCCCCCGGAGATGGCGTCGGTGCGACGCGTAATGATTTGGCGCGGAGCAAGGCCGGCGCATGGGCCTTGCCGCGAACAGGATTATCCGGTCTTGCCTTGCAGCATCAAACCGGAAAATGCGTGTTGTAGTCAGCTTAGTTCAGCGCTTTGGGGACGGAAAGCGCGACAGTAGGCGAAAATCGCGAAAAGGCAGGGCGTCAGCCCGGCCGGCGCGCGCCGTTGACCGCCAGGTAGATCGCATACAGCGAGGTGGTGGCAGTGATGAAGAGGCGGTTGTGGCGCGGGCCGCCGAAGACCACATTGGACACCACTTCCGGCACCAGGATCTTGCCCAGCAGCGTGCCGTCCGGGGCGTAGCAGTGCACGCCGTCGCCGGCGCTGGTCCAGATGTTGCCGCGTTCGTCCAGGCGGAAGCCGTCGGCCAGGCCCGGCGTGATGGTGGCGAAGACTTCCCCGCCGCGCAGGCGCCTGCCGTCCACCACATCGAATACGCGGATATGATGCGGCCCGTCGGCGCGGTGGGTACGGCCGGTGTCGGCGATGTAGAGCTTGCTTTCGTCGGGCGAGAAGGCCAGGCCGTTGGGCCGTTCGAAATCGTCGGAGACCCGCTCCAGCGCGCCGCTGGCGCCATCGATGCGATAGACGTGGCAGCCGCCGATTTCGCTTTCGGCCTTGTAGCCCTCGTAGTCGCTGTCGATGCCGTAGGCCGGATCGGTGAACCAGATCGAGCCATCCGACTTGACCACCACGTCGTTGGGCGAATTGAGGCGCTTGCCCTGCCAGTGCGAGGCCAGGAGGGTACGGCTGCCGTCGTGTTCGGAGCGCGCCACCGCGCGGGCGCCGTGCAGGCAGCCGACGAGGCGGCCTTCGCGATCCAGGGTGTTGCCGTTGTTGTAATCCGAGGGCTGGCGGAACACGCCGGCGCCCGCGCCTTCGGACCAGCGCAGCAGGCGGTTGTTGGGGATGTCGCTCCAGATCAGTTCATCGGTGGCCGGCAGATAGACCGGGCCTTCGGTCCAGCGGCTGCCGGTGTGCAGGCAATCGAGGCGGGCAGTCGCGATCACCAGGGCGGCGAAGCGCGGATCGGCGTGCAACAGCGGGGAGGGGGAGGGGGCTGCGGCCATGGGGTCTCCTTGATCTGGGTCATCGGCGCTGCCGCTGGCTGAGGCGCGCCTGTCGGCCACGATGATAACCTGTCGCCGGTCTTGCGCGCCGGCTGCGGAAAGTCCCGACAATGTGCGATTGCACAACGCTCCGCGCCAAGCCGCGCCACGCCACGCCACGCCTGCGGCGGCTTTGATGCACATCAAGGCGCGCCGGCATGCAAATCCCTATCCTGCAATCTCCAGCAATCTCCAGTCAATCCCTGCTCGCCCGGTGAAGGCGGCTCGCGGCCCAGCGCATGTGCGCACCGCATCAGCCCCGCCCGGCGGCCGGCCAGGAGCATCGCATGCAAGTCGCCCATCCGTCCCCCCTGCACAATTCCACCAGCCTCGCCGGCATGAACAAGAGCGTGCTGCGCAAAATGGACCAGCGCGGCCCGCGCTACACTTCCTACCCGACCGCCGACCGCTTTTCCAGCGACTTCGCCGTCACCGACTACCTGCACGCGGTGTCCGACCGCCGCAGCATGAGCGCCTGGCGCGCGCTGTCGCTATACCTGCACATTCCGTTCTGCGACACCATCTGCTACTACTGCGCCTGCAACAAGATCGTCACCAAGAACCGGGCCAAGGCCGCGCTCTACCTGAGTTATCTCAAGCGCGAGATCAGCATGCAGGGTTCGCTGTTTTCCGGCATGAACCAGGTCGAGCAGCTGCACTTCGGCGGCGGCACGCCGACCTACCTGTCGGACGAGCAGATGGGCGACCTGATGGCGCATATCCGCAAGAGCTTCACGCTGGCGCCGGATCACGTGGGCGAATACTCCATCGAGATCGATCCGCGCACGGTGTCGATCGAGCGCGTGCATGCCTTGCGTTCGCAAGGCTTCAACCGCATCAGCCTGGGCGTGCAGGACTTCGATCCCGACGTGCAGCGCGCCGTCAACCGCGTGCAATCCGAAGAGCAGACGCTGGACATCATCCGCGCCGCGCGGGAGGCCGGTTTCCGGTCGGTCAGCATCGACCTGATCTACGGCCTGCCCAAGCAGAACGTGATGTCGATGTCGCGCACGCTGGCCAAGGTGATCGCCGCCAGCCCGGACCGCATCGCCGTCTACAACTATGCGCACATGCCGCAGCTGTTCAAGACCCAGCGCCAGATCAAGGAGGAAGAACTGCCCAGCGCCGACAGCAAGCTGGACATGCTGTCGCTGTGCATCCGCCAGCTGACCTCGGCCGGCTACGTGTACATCGGCATGGATCATTTCGCCAAGCCCACCGACGATCTCGCCATCGCCCAGCAGCAGGGCCGCCTGCACCGCAACTTCCAGGGCTATTCCACGCATTCGGAAACCGACCTGGTGGCCTGCGGCGTGTCGGCCATCAGCGCCGTGGGCGGCAGCTACAGCCAGAACGAGAAGACCCTCGACAGTTACTATGCGCGCCTGGAGAACGCCACGCTGCCTATCGCCCGCGGCATCCAGCTGGGCATGGACGACGTGCTGCGCCGCCTGATCATCCAGCGCCTGATGTGCAACTTCGAGCTATCGATCAACTCGCTGGAGATCGCCTATCCCATCGTCTTCCGCGAATACTTCGCTGCCGAGATGGAGAAGCTCAAGGCGCTGGAAGAAGACGGCCTGATCAAGATCGAGCCGGAATGGATCACCGTCGAGCCCAAGGGGCGTCTCCTGATCCGTAATATCTGCATGGTGTTCGATCGTTACCTGAAGGAAGACCGCGAGAAGGCCGCGCGCGACAACAAAGACACGCCGCAGCGCTATTCGCAGACGGTCTGAGCGGGGCTGAGGTGAACCTGCTGCCAATCTTCCTGGTGGGGCTCATGGGGAGCATCCACTGCATAGGCATGTGCGGCGGCATCGTCGGCGCGCTCAGCTCGGCCGCGCCGGCGCGCGCCGCTGCGCCATCGTCTTCCATCCTGCGCTATGCGCCCGCGGCGCAGAACGCAGCGTCACGCATCATTTCCATCCAGGCCGTTCCCGCCTTGCGAGCCCAGGCGCAGCCGATCCTGCACGATCTGGCGCGCGTGCTGTGCTACAACCTCGGCCGCCTGTCCAGCTATGCGTTGGCCGGCGCATTGGCCGGCGGCATCGCCGCCGGTCTGCTGCGCGGCGCCGACGTGCTGGGCTGGCTGGCGCCCGCGCAGCGGCTGGCCTACGCCGCCGCCAATATCGTGCTGGTGCTGCTGGGCCTGTATCTCACGCAATGGTGGACGGCACTCGCGCGCATCGAAAAACTGGGCGATGGCCTGTGGTCCGCGCTGCGGCCGCTGGCTTTGCGTTTCGTGCCGGTCGATACGCCGGCCAAGGCCCTGCTGCTGGGCAGCCTGTGGGGATGGCTGCCATGCGGCATGGTGTATAGCGCCTTGCTGACTGCACTGATGGCTGGCAGCGCCCCCGCCGGCGCGCTGACCATGCTGGCCTTCGGCGCCGGCACCTTGCCGGTGCTGCTGGCGGCGGGTCTGTCGGGCGCGCGGCTGCGGCAGATGGCGTCGCGTCCCGCCTGGCGCCGCGCTGCGGGGATCGTGGTGCTGGTGTTCGGCGCGCTGGGTCTGCTGCGCGCGACCGAGATCGGCGGTATGGGCATCGCCCGCGGATGGATAGACGTATTCTGCGTCAGTCCCCTGCACGGAAACGCACGATGAGCGGGCTGGCCATCCATGACGAGCGGCTGTGCTTCCACTGCGGCCAGCCGGTGCCGCCCGGCGAGAGCCTGCGGCTGGCGATCGGCGGCGCCGACCGCGACATGTGCTGTGCCGGTTGCCGTAGCGTGGCGCAACTGATCGTGGATAGCGGTTGCGCGGACTTCTATCTACGCCGTAGCGCGCCTTCGGCCCGTGTCGATCCCGAACAGTTGCTGCCGCCCGAACTGGCGCTGGCCGATCTGCCGCCCGTGGAAGGCGTCCAGCCCGGCGATGGCGGCGAAGCGCTGGTGCTTTCAGTGGATGGTCTGCGCTGTTCCGCCTGCGTGTGGCTGATCGAAAAATACCTGGCGCGCCAGTCCGGCATCCGCATGGCGGAGATGAACGTGGCCAGCGGGCGCCTGTACGTCAAGCGCGATCCGGCCTTGTGTTCCACTTCGTCCATCCTGCGCGGCCTGCGCGGGCTGGGCTATACCGCCTATCCCTTCGATCCGCTGCGCCAGGGCGAACAGGCGCGCAAGGCATCGCGGCGGCTGTTTCGCCAGTTGTTCATCGCCGGCCTGTCGATGATGCAAGTGATGATGTATGCCATCCCGGTGTACATGAGTCCGGACGGCATCGATGCCGACATGATGTCGCTGATGCGCTGGGCCAGCCTGTTCCTGACCATTCCCGCCGTGTTCTATTCCGCCTTGCCGTTCTTCGTCGGCGCCTGGGCCGGCTTGCGCGCACGCACGCCGGGCATGGATTTGCCGGTCGCCATCGGCATCGGCGCCGCCTTCGCCGCCAGCGCGATCGCCACCATGCGCAGCGAAGGCGAGATCTGGTTCGACAGCGTCAGCATGTTCATTTTCCTGCTGCTGACCAGCCGTTACCTGGAGGCCGCGGCGCGTCGCAAATCGGCCTCGGCACTGGAGCGCATGCAGCAGGCGTTTCCCGCATCCGCGTTGCTGGCGGCCGGCTATCCCGCCAGTCGCGACACCGTGTTGGTCAGCGCCGCGCAGTTGAAGGCGGGCGATGTGATCCTGGCGCGGCCGGGCGATACCATCGCCGCCGATGCGCAACTGATCGAGACCGGCGCCGAACTGGATCTGGCGCTGCTCTCCGGCGAGAGCCGCCCGCAGCAGTTCCAGGCCGGACAGGAGGCGCCGGGCGGCGCCGTGAACGTGAGCCAGCCGGTGCTGCTACGCGTGGTGCGCGCCACCCGCGACAGCACGCTGGCCGCGCTCACCCGCTTGGCAGAACAGGCCGGTCAGGGCAAGCCGGCGCTGGCGCAGTGGGCCGACGTGGTGGCTTCGCGCTTCGTGGTGGCCTTGCTGGCGCTGGCGGTGGCGACGTTCCTGATCTGGCATGTCATCGATCCAGCGCGCGCCTGGCCGACGGCGATCGCGGTGCTGGTGGTGTCCTGCCCCTGCGCGCTGTCGCTGGCCACGCCGTCGGCGCTGGCCGCGGCCACCGATCGCCTGCTGCGCGAGGGCACGCTGGTGGTGCGCGGCAATGTACTGGAAACGCTGCAGCGCGCCGACACCATCGTCTTCGACAAGACCGGCACGCTCACCCAAGGCAAGCCGCGACTGGCTGCCTTGTGGCGCGGTGACGCCCGGGATGATGCGCAGGCGCTGGCGATCGCGGCGGCGATGGAGCGCGGCAGCTTGCATCCGCTGGCCAAGGCCTTGGTGGAGGAGGCCGGTCGGCGCGGCGTGGCCGCGATTGATGCGGATCACTTGGAGTCGGTCACCGGCGCCGGCATGCAATGTTTGATCGGGGGCGTGCGTCATCGCATCGGTTCCCGCGCTTTCGTCGCCGAACTGTGCGAAAGGGAATTGCCTGCTACTTTGCGGGCGCACGCTTTAGCCGGCGCCGGCTCGGTCTATCTGGGCAGCGGGCAAGGCTGGCTCGCCCGTTTTGATCTGGCCGATGCCTTACGGCCCGATGCGGCTGGCACCGTGGCTGCCTTCCGCGCGCAGGGTTTGCGCACCGTGCTGTTGAGCGGGGATCAGCCTGAAGTCTGCGTCGAGGTGGCCGCTGCGGCCGGCATCAGCGAAGTGATCGCCGGCTGTTCGCCCCGGCAGAAGCTGGATTACGTGCGCGGCTTGCAGCAGGGCGGGGCGGTAGTGGCCATCGTGGGCGATGGCATCAACGATGCGGCCATGCTACGGGCCGGCGATGTGTCCTTTGCCATGGGCAAGGGGGCGGCGCTGGCGCAGGTCAGCGCCGATGCAGTGATCATGAGCGACCGGCTGCAGGCCGTCGCCGCCTGCGCGCGCATGGCGGGACGCACCATGCGGGTGGTGCGGCAGAACCTGGGGTGGGCTGCGGCCTATAACCTGTTGGCGATACCGGCTGCGGCATTCGGCTTCTTGAATCCGTGGATGTCAGCGGTGGGGATGTCGCTGAGTTCCTTGCTGGTGGTGGGCAATGCCCTGCGCTTGAGCCGGGCGGAGCGTTTGCCGGCTGCCGATGCCGTCGCCGCGCCGGCTCCCGTGCTGGCGGGAGGTGGGTGATGGAGGCGCTTTATCTGCTTATTCCTTTGAGTACCTTGCTGGTCTTTGTTGCCATCTGGATTTTCTTTCGGGCTTCGGATGGCGGGCAGTTTGATGATCTGGAAGGGCCGGCGTTAAGGATCTTGCATGATGACGATAGTGGGGTTGTCCTTCCTGAAAGCGGTTCGCCGAAAGAGGCGGGAGGCTATGATTCCTCGGAGCGACGCATGGAAGAGCAATTGGGCTAACTACGCCAATAACCAAGGTCAGGATCAGAACCAAGGCCAGAACCGGAACCAAGGCCAAGATCAGAAACAAGACCAAGACCAAGAGCAAGAGCAAGAGCAAGAGCAAGAGCAAGAGCAAGAGCAAGAGCAAGAGCAAGAGCAAGAGCAAGAGCAAGAGCAAGAGCAAGAGCAAGAGCAAGAGCAAGAGCAAGAGCAAGAGCAAGAGCAAGACCAAGACCAAGACCAAGACCAAGACCAAGACCAAGACCAAGACCAAGACCAAGACCAAGACCAAGACCAAGACCAAGACCAAGACCAAGACCAAGACCAAGACCTATTGCGCTTCCCCCTTCCGTCGTCCCGGCGAAGGCCGGGATCCAGCGTCGTTTGTTGTGCTTCACCGAATCTGTTCGGGCTGGGTAGCCACGTACTGACGTATCGAAGCCAGCGCAGAGGCATCCGTTCTATGGGGTAGCCTGATCTTGCTGCGTTGCTGCTTTGCTGCGCGCTCGCTGGATACTTATCTTTCTCCGATCGGAAGTGATCAAAGAAAGCGGCCCACTAAGAGGCTGTTGCAAAATTAAATTTCGGGGCTGTTAACTTCCCCGACTTGATGTTAACTTCCTGTCTTGTTTTTCCTGACGGGATGCGATGCCTAAAGAACTTGTCGACGATGAATTGTGGTCACTCA
>WNDX01000123.1 GCA_009914615.1 Herbaspirillum frisingense | reverse complement strand
CGGCCGCCCGCGCGACGTTCGAACGGGCCACCGAAGACCTGCGCGCCGAATTGACGGCCGAAGCTGGCAACCGGGCGCAACCGGGCGAAATACCGACGGCGCGGGCGCAACTTGCCCAACTGCAACATGACATCGAGTATGTCCAGTCGGAACAGATTTTCAAGGCGGAAGCCAAGGCCCAGCAGCAGCGGGGGTTGTCGCGCAAGCAGGCGGAAGCCGCCGCGCGCGAATCCATCACGCAGCGCGTGGCGGATATGCAAGCCCAATCGGAACGCCTTGCCAACTTCATCGAATCCAACCGCCGGGCGACTATGGCCGAACAGGATTTGGTAACGCTGAACCGGGGGGAAATCCCCGAACGCTACGCCCACCTGTTCGACGACGAAGCGCGGCAACCCCAAGCCGGCGCGCCCGTCCGGGGGGAAGAACCGTCTTTGCCGGCCGACACCCCGCCGCCCGACCAGCAGGCGCGCGCGCCTGCACTTGAACCAGCGCCGCCCACCCCGGACGTGCCTGCTGCGGCCGATGCCCCCATTGTCGCCCAAGTGGTGGACGCGGTATCGCGCCTGCTGGGCCGGGACACGGCGGTGCCTGCGCAACCCCGTGCCGATGTCCTGAAAGCCGACACCCCGGAACAGGGTCATGCTTTCGACTTCGCCACGCGCAACCCCGACGCCCTGATTCCGACGGGCGACGTGGACGCGGCCGGCAATCCTGTCCACGTTCGCGCTGCTGATTTTGTTCAGCAAGCGGCCGACATTGAAAAGCAAGCCCAAAAAGATACCGCCGCCTTCGCGGCGGCGGTCAACTGCGCCTTGAGGTTCCCCCGTGCGTAACGAATGTATAGAAGCCGTCGCCCAGGCTATCGGGCGCAGCATCACCCAAAAAGAAGCCCAGGACATCGAAGGCCGCATCGTGCGCGCCATGCGGGAGCGTGCGCGCCAAGACCCGGCGGCCTGGCGCCAGATGGATGAAGCTACGCGCCTGCGCGCGGCGGCGGACGATGCCGCCCAGGGTTTGATGCACGAAGCAGCCAAGGCCAAGCAGCGCGTGGCCCTGACCATCCTGGCCCATGACAAGGTGATGAACCGCTATCAATCGCTGGTGGACACGGGGCAAAAGCCCTTCCAGGCGGTCGCGCGCGTACTGGACGACGCCAACCGCTTTGCCAAAGGCGTCGCCAATGAGTATTTCGCCGGCCTGATTGATGCGATGCAGGCCGTGCATCCGCGCTGGCTGGGCATGGTGGAGAATGCCGGGCAGGCCGCTGACCTGGTGCGCGAAATCTTCGGCGTGTCCACCGGGAACGCGATGGCGGCCAAGGGCGCCAAGGCGTGGCTGGAAACGGTCGAAGCCATGCGTCAGCGGTTCAATGCGGCCGGCGGCGACATCGGCAAGCTGGACTACGGCTATCTGCCCCAGCCCCACGACGACCTGCGCGTGCTGCGCGCAGGGCAAGACCAATGGGTGCAAGACACGTTGCCGTTGCTTGACCGCACGCGCTACGTGGACGAAGACGGCAACTTGCTGGACGATGCGCAGTTGGCCGACATGCTGACCAACGCCTGGGAAACCATCACCACGGGCGGCCTGAACAAGATGGAGCCGGGGCGCGCAGGCGGCGCCGGGATGCGCGCCAATCGCGGCAGCGAACACCGGGTCATCCACTTCAAAGATGCCGAAAGCTACCTGACCTACGCGGCGCAGTACAACAAGGGGGGCGTGCTGGCGTCGATGCAAGGCCATGTCGCCCGGCTTGCCAAGGACATCGCCCTGGTCGAAGAATTCGGCCCCAACCCCCCGACGCAATGGCGGTTCCTGCACGACACGGCGCGCAAGTCGGGGCAGTCCGATATGGTCGGCCCGTGGATGGTACGCACGGCGGACATGTGGGAAGTGCTGAACGGTGGTGCGGCCACGGTCGTCAATCCACGCCTGGCCGAAATCGCCCAAGGCGCGCGCAACATCGAAGTGTTCGGCAAGCTGGGCCAAGCCTTCATTTCCAGCGTCACCGACCTGCCCACGTACTTCGTCACCACGGGGTTCAACCGCCTGGGGCTGGGCAACTCCCTGGTGAACCTCATCCGGTCGTTCGGCAAGGAATCGGCCGACTATGCCAACCGGGCGGGTCTGGTGGCGGAATCGGTCATCAGCGACATGAACCGCTGGGCCGAATCGAACGTCGGCAAGGGCTGGACGGGCAAACTGGCGAACGCCACGATGAAAGCCAGCCTGCTGGAAGCCTGGACGGATGCCATCCGCCGGGGGTTCTCCGTCACGATGATGGGGGCGCTGGGCAAGATGTCGCGCGGCGAGTGGTCGGCGCTGGAAGCGGGCGACCGCGCGCGGCTGCAACGCCAAGGCATCACCGAAACCGACTTCAAGGTGTGGAAGCTGGCAACCCCGGAAAGCTGGCGCGGTAGCGACATGCTGACCGTGCGGGCGCTTCGCGCTATCCCCGAAGCCGACCTGCAAGCCGCTGGCCTGTCGGTGCGTGACCAAAACCGCGCGGTGTCCAAGCTGCTGGGCTCCATCGCCGACGAATCCGAATTCGCATCCCTGGCCCAAGACTTGGGCACGCGGGCGGCCGTTACGCGCAGCACGCAAAAGGGCACCATCGCGGGCGAATTCCTACGCTCCATCGCCTTGTTCAAGGGTTTCCCGATGGCGATGGTTTCGCGGCATTGGGGGCGCATGGCTGACCAGTGGCGTAACGGTGA
This sequence comes from Herbaspirillum frisingense, assembly GCA_009914615.1. GTDB lineage: Bacteria > Pseudomonadota > Gammaproteobacteria > Burkholderiales > Burkholderiaceae_D > Herbaspirillum > Herbaspirillum frisingense_B. The sequence continues at coordinate 11,234 of WNDX01000123.1, read as the reverse complement.
CAAGGCTTCTGCCGTCGCCTACGGCGCCGCGCTGACCACGGGCCTAACCATCTTCGGCGCACTGGCGATGGAACTGAAAGACCTGGTGAACGGCAAAGACCCGCGCCCGATGACCACGGCCAAGTTTTGGGGCGCTGCCTTCGCCCAGGGCGGCGGCCTGGGCGTCTTCGGCGACCTGTTGTACACGGGTTTGGGCGGCAACAACCGCGCCGGGTCGCCGAATTGGGCCAGCTTTTTCGGCCCGGTATTTGGCAGCGCCGTCGATTTGGCGAACCTGACCGTGGGCAATGCCGGCCAGGCCATGCAGGGCAAGACGACCTACGCGGGCGCCGAAGCGGTGCGCTTCGCGCGCGGGCATCTGCCCTTCGTCAACCTGTGGTACGCGAAATCCGCGCTTGACCATGCGGGCCTGCAAGACCTGCAAGAAATGCTGTCACCCGGCTACCTTGCCCGGATGCGCCAATCGGCGATGAAGGAATGGGGGCAAGATTACTGGTGGCGTCCCGGCCAGGGTGCCCCCGCCCGCGCGCCGGATTTCGGCAATATCACGGGCCGGTAAGGGTACGCATACCCGACCCCTAGGCAAGTAGCCTTTGCGCTACCACCTAGGGGTTTTCCATGTCCGTCCAAAGCAGCGTGCGGGTTGCGGGGCCGTTCGACGGCAACGACCTGACCACCGATTTCAGCTTCGAATTCGTCGTGTTCCAGACGACGGATGTGCTTGTCATCAAGACCGGCGCCGATGACATCGAACTGCCGCTGGTGAAGGATGTCGATTACACCGTCACCCTGAACGATTCCACGCCCGGCGGCACCGTGTCGCTGACGACGCCCTTGGCGACGGGCGAAAAACTCACGCTGACTTCCGACCTGCAACCCACCCAGGGCTTGCAAATCCCCAACCTAAGCGCCTTCCACCCGCAAACGCTCGAAGCCGCGCTGGACAAGCTGACCATCCTGATTCAGCAGCTTGCCGACAAAATTTCTCGCACCGTGCAGGCGCCGATTTCCGGCGGCACGTCGGCGCAACAACTACTGGAACAACTTGCCGCGCAATTGCCGTTGGTTGCGGCGGTCTATACGCACCTGGGCTATATCCAGGCGGTCAGCGAAAACCAGGCCAACGTCGATACTGTGGCCACAAGCATCGCGCCCATCAACGCCATCGCGGCAGACATGACGGGCACGTGGCAAGACGGCGTGAAGTACGACTACGGCAACTGCACCGACCCCATCGCGGGCGGCACGGTGGATGCCGTCGGCAACATCGTGACCGTGGCCGGGAACATGGACGACGTGAACACGGTGGCCGACAACATCGCCGATGTGGGCACGGTCAGCCTGCACATTTCGGCGGTCGATACTGTGGCCGCCGACATCGCCAGCGTGAATTCGGTTGTCGCCAACCAAGAAAACATCGACGCCGTGGCGGCGAATGAAGCAAACATCAGCGCGGCCGCCGAGAACGAAACGAACATCAACGCTGTAGTGGGCAATGCCGCCAACATCAACGCCGTGGCGAGTAACGAAGCCCATATCGACGCGGTGGCTACCGACCTGGTGAACATCAACACCGTGGCGGCGCATATCGACAACGTGGATGCCGTCGCGGCAGACCTTGCGAACTTGCAAGCCGTGCTGGACGACCAGGCCAATATTGATGCCGTCGCAGGCAATCAGGTCAACATCGACGCGGTGGCGGGCAACGCCGCCAATATCAATGCGGTCGCCGACGACCAGGCGAACATCGACGCGGTGGCGGCCGACCTGGGCAATGTCGATACGGTGGCCGGCAATATCGCCGACGTGAACCTTGTGGCCGACAACCAAGCCGTCGTCGCGGCGGTGGCGGTTGACCTGCAAGGCGCGCCGGTTGCCATCGACTACGGCGACGCCAGCGTGCCAACCAATCCGGCCACGCCCACGGGCGTCTTGGCGTCCATCTACGGGAGCCTGCCCGACATCGGTGCCGTCGCGGCCCAGGTGGCGGCTATCCAGACGGTCGCGTCCAACCTGGCGGACATTCTGGCCGCGCTGTCCGGCGCGCTGGTGCCCGCGAACAACCTATCCGAATTGACCGACCCCGCCGTGGCGCGGGCCAACCTTGGCCTTGTTGACCTGGGCGACGCATCCCCATAACCAGGAGAAAACCCCTATGAGTACCGCAATCAGCCGGCGCGGCGACACCACGGCGAACATCGCCACGATGGTCAGCGTCCCCCGCGAACTGGTCGTCGATACGACCAAGTGGACGTTGACCATCCAGGACGGCGGCGCGACGCCCGGCGGCTTCGTGCTGGCCCGTGCGGAATTCACCAAGTATTCCTTCGTCAAAGCGAATCCCCGCGCGGCGGCCTTCACCAAGACCGGCCCCGGCGCGGCGCAAACCGCGCAAGCCCTGGTCGTCGAAGTGGCCGACCTGGTTATCAAGTACGCCAGCGGCACGGCCATCACCATGCCGGCGCTGACGGCCGGCACCGACTATGCCATCTACGCTTGCGCCGACGGCAGCTTGCGCGCCGATGCGAACTTCACCGCGCCCACCGGCTACACCACGGCGAACAGCCGTCAAATCGGCGGCTTCCACTACGCCCCCGGCGGCAACGCCACGCAGAAGAACGGGGGCGGCAACACCACCGCGCAAATCAACGAAGTCAGTTTTTGGGATTTGAAGTTTCGTCCCAACTGCGACGACCCGCGCGGCATGGCCTTGGTCGCCGGCAAGTTTTGGGCCGACATCTATATCTTGGGCGTGAACCATATCACCGACGGCACCAGCAAGTACAACGTGGCGATGGCGACCGGCAGCGCGCCGCCGAAGGTGCCCACGCTGTTCGGCGGCAACGGCACGACGGCCTACGCGGACGGCAATTGGTTCAGCTTCCGCGAAGTCATGGCGGCCTACGGCAAGCGGTTCCCGACCTACGCGGAATTCGCCGCGCTGGCCTTCGGCACCAAAGAGAAGGTTTCCGCTGGGCCGGCGTCGGGCGGCAGCGCGCCGCTGACCGGCCAGAACAACACCGGCTACACCAGCACCTGGGAGAACTTCACCAGCCTGTTCGGCATCATCCAGGCCAGCGGCAACCTGTGGGTGTGGGGCGAAGAATTCGGCGGCCCCTATGGCGCGGCGTCCTACGCCGATACGCCCGATGCGCGCGGCCAGTGGTACAGCCCGCCGAACGCGGCGCTTTTCGGCGGCAACTGGAACAACACGACGAACTCCGGATCGCGTGCGTCGTATTGGAACGACGCCCCGTCGGCCTCGACCGCCAGCATCGGCGCGCGCGGCGTCTGTGACCACCTGGTACTTGCATAAGCGGGCCGAAAGGCCCGCGCAAGGACAGGAATGGAACCAGTCGGGGAAGCGACCAAGTGCTACGACCAAATGTTCATCGTGGAGAAGTACGAAAAGGTGATTTCGTACCTGTACCCGATTGCGCAGAATATTCCGCGCAAGCATGGCGTAGCACGCGACATGTTCCTGGCCTGCCTGTTGGGGCAGGTCAATCTTTTCATCGTGGCCGGCAAGTCCAATCAGGTCAGCAAGTTGTACGCGGCCGATGCGGGCCTTGCCACGCTGCGGTTTTGGTTGCGTTTTCTGTCGGGCATCCAGAAGCCCCACGCGATGACGCCCCACCAGGTCGAAACGGCGCAAGTGCTGATTGCCGAAGTGGGGAGCATCCTGGGGTCATGGATTGCCCGGCTGAACCGCAAAGGGTGAACCGGGAAAAAATCCACGCGGCGATTTTCGGCGGCAACTGGAACAACACGACGAACTCCGGATCGCGTTCGTCGAATTGGAACAACGCCCCGTCGAACTCGAACGCCAACATCGGCGCGCGCGGCGTCTGTGACGACCTACTTTCTCACTCTGCCGGCGGCACGCCCCGGCAGGTCGGCCATACCTTCCTTGGTGGTCAGCCGGTTTCATCCTGCTTCGGCAAACACTTTTCGCGGTTCGGGCAAGCGCCGATTACTGAAAATGGAAAAGCGTACCCGACTTCTATGGGCAAACGACACCGCAACCTGATTGAACAAATCACGGCCTGGGACAACCTGCTGGAAGCCTACCGCAAGACGGTCAAAGGCAAGCGGGCATCGTTCGGCTACCTGGAATTCAAGGAATACGCCCAGGCCAACATCCGGGCGATTCAGCGCGAGTTGCAGGCCGGCACCTATCGGCGCAACCCCTACCGGGAATTCATGATTTACGAACCCAAGGCCCGTGTCATTTCGGCCCTGGATTTCAAAGACCGCCTGGTGGAACACGCCATTTGCAACGTCGTGGAACCGATACTGGACGCCACCATGCTGCCCTACACCTACGCCTGCCGCGTGGGCTATGGCGCGCACAAGGGCGTCATCCACATACAGGCCGCCTTGCGTCACGGCGGGCACGCGCATTACCTGCAAACCGATTTTTCCAAGTACTTCCCTAGCTGTCGCATCCCGGATGATTGCATAAGCGAGAATCGCTATCCACTCTTCATGGCCCGAGCGGTGATGCGAGGATTGATAGAGTCACTGCAATCACCTCCGGAGGTCCAAGCATGCTGATCGCCCTGCACAGGAACGCCCGCACCACGCCCGCCGTGCGTGCGGAGATCGCCGCGAGCAGCGAGACCGCCCCCGTGCTGGCCCAGCGCTACGGCATCACCGAGCAGACGGTCTACAAGTGGAAGAAGCGCGAGGTCTTCGGCGACCGCCCCCACACCGCCCATCGCTTGCAGACGGTGCTCACCCCAGCTCAGGAGGTCATCGTGGTTCACCTGCGGCGCACACGCACAACCTGCTTTCTTGGATGGAGAACCGCTATGGCATTGCCTGTGCTTAACACCCGCGAAGACCTGGATGCCATCGCCGGCACGCCGGAATACACCGATTTCATCGCCTACCTGAAAGGTAGCCTGGTGCGCCTGGTGGACACGCAGACCTACCCGGAAGGCTACGGCGAACCCGGCTATGAAGGCGAACCGCTGGCGCCCGTGTGGTCGGAAGTCGAAGACCTGTCCACGGTCGAACGCTTCGGCTTCACCAAGGCCGAAATCCTGGCGATGTAAGGGGCACACGGTGGCAGACCACGACCCGAACCTTGCCGCTGCGCTGGCCCGCCTGGACGAACGCATGGACGCCCACCAGCGAATCCTTGAAAACCTTGAGGATTCGCAGAAGGAAGTCGCCAAGGCCATCACTACGCTGGCCGTGGTGGAAACCCGGCAGTCCACGCAATCGGAAGGGCTGAACCGCGCTTTCAAGGACATCGGCAAGCTGCAAGCCGACGTGGCGCAGCTTATCGAACTCGCCAACCGTGGGCGCGGCGCGTGGGCGATGCTGCTGGGCGTCGGTTCCGTGGTCGGCGCGGTCGCCGGCTGGATGGCCGAACACTTCCTGGGGATGCCGAAATGATGAACTTCGACACCGCCTTTGACCGCCTGCTGGGCCACGAAGGCGGCTACGTCAACAACCCGGCCGACCCTGGCGGGGAAACGAATTGGGGCGTCACGGTGGCCGTGGCGCGGGCCAACGGCTACACGGGCGCCATGCGCGACATGCCGCGCGACTTCGCCAAGCAGCTTTACCGGCGCCTGTATTGGGCGGCGGTACGCGGCGATGACCTGCCGGGTGCGCTGGCCTTCCAGGTCTTCGACGCGGCGGTGAATCATGGCGTCGGCCAGGCGGCCAAGTGGTTGCAGGCCGCCGTCGGCGTGGCCCAAGACGGCAGCATCGGCCCGGTGACGCTGGCCGCCGTCGCCAAGGTCAACCCGGCGGCGCTGACGATGCTGTACCTGTCGGCGCGGCTGTTCTTCTACCCCAGGCTGTCCACCTGGCCGACGTTCGGCAAGGGCTGGGCGAATCGCGTGGCGGGCAACTTGAAGCTGGCCGCGCAAGATATTGGAGCGTGAACATGGACTGGAAAGACCTGGCCGGCATCGTCGGCAAAGCCGCCCCCATCGTAGGGGGTATCCTGGGCGGGCCGGCCGGCGCCGCCGTGGGCGGCCTGGTGGCGACCGCGCTGGGCACCGACGCCACGCCGGACGCCGTTTCGGCGGCCATCCTGCAAGACCCCGAAGCCGCCGTGAAGCTGAAAGAACTGGAAGTCAACAGCAAGGTGCAGTTGCAGCAGCTTTCCGTCACGGCCGAACAGAACCGCTTGCAGGCGGCCACGGCGCAGTACGCCGCCGAAGCGGCCGACCGCGACAGCGCGCGCAAGCTGGCCGCCCAGCAGCCGAAGGACTGGATTCGTCCGACCATTACCGTGCTGCTGACGCTGGGCGCGGGCGGCATCGTATGGGCCATCCTGTCGGGCGTGGCGGAAAGCCTGCTGCGCGACACCACGGCCAGCCTGACCGTGGGCACGCTCATCGGCTACTGGTTCAACGAACTGAAACAGGTGCTGGCCTTCTACTTCGGCACCACGGGCGAAGCCCAGCGGGCTGGCGACGAAATCCGCCAGTTCGCCACGTCGCCCGGCACCGTGACCGTGCCGGACAACACGCTGGCAGGAAAATAGGGTACTATCAGGTCTTGCGGGTGCGGATGTAATACCGCGTTGATACGTTACGAAGCCTGCCTGCGCGCCGGCATCGAGCTGCCGACTTCCTGCCGCAACGGCACCTGCCGCGCCTGCCTGTGCCGGCTGCTCTCGGGCAGCGTGGCCTACCGCATCGACTGGCCGGGCGTGTCGGCCGAGGAGCGGGCCGAGGGTTGGACCCTGCCCTGCGTGGCCGTCTGCCGCAGCGACGTGGTGGTCGAGCAGCGGCGTGCGGCTCGGCTTTCATATACCCCCTGACCTGCTGGCTCGCAGCGGTTGTCATCCGCCCGCTTCAGCCCTATACCCTGTCTATCTGACCTGCGGCGCGCATCAGGAAGTCCCGGCTGATGCGCAGCCCCGGGTTCGTGGACGCGGTCGAGAAACCGGGCCCGGAAGACGTGCAGCCCGGTCGCCAGGATCTCGTCGATGCGGCCGCGGGCCGTGCCCCCGGCTCAGTGGTTGCCGATCAGCGCGGCCGCCGCCTGCGCCGTGCGCTGTGCACCGCCGCAGTGCGCAGCCGCGAAACGCAGCGCCGCAGCCCGCGCGGCGGTGAGGCGCACGGCATCGGCGCAGAGCTGCGCGGCGGCTGGCAGGGCCGCGCCGATGTCCGGCGCACGCAGCGCGGCGCCGGCGGCCTCGGCCTCGCGCGCCGCCGCGGCGAAGTTGAAGGTGTGCGGCCCCATCACCACCGGGCAGCCGCAGGCCGCGGCCTCGATCAGGTTCTGTCCGCCCAGCGGCGCGAAGCTGCCGCCCAGCAGCGCCGCGTGGGCCAGTCCGTAGTACAGCGCCATTTCGCCCAGCGTGTCGCCGAGCCAGACGTCCGCGTCCTGGGGCGGCGGCCCGTCGCTCCAGGTGCTGCGGCGTGCCACGCGCAGGCCGGCGCCAGCCAGCAATTCGGCCACCTCGTCGAAGCGCTGCGGATGGCGCGGCACGATCAGCCACTGCACCCTTTCGCGCACCGCCGCCGGCAGGCGCCGCACGGCGGCCAGCCAAGCGGCCTCCTCGCCTTCGCGCGAACTGGCGAACAGCAGCACCGTGCGGCCGCCGGCCGCCGCATGGCGCCAGGCCTGGCCGCGCATGAGCTGCCCGGCATCCGGCACCGCGTCGAACTTCAGGTTGCCGAACACGCCCTGCACCGGTGCGCCCAGCCGGCGCAGCCGTGCCGCGTCGTCCTCGGTCTGCGCCCAGGCCGCCGCGAGGCCCGCGTACGCCGGCCGCGCCAGCGCCGCCAGACGCAGCGTGCGGCGCAGCGACTTCTCGCTCAGCCGCGCGTTGGCCAGCGCCAGCGGCACGCCGGCCGCGCGCGATTCGGCCACGAGGTTGGGCCAGATCTCGGTTTCCATCAGCAGGCCGACCACCGGCTTGAAGTGGCGCAGGAAGCGCCGCACCGCGCCCGGCGTGTCCCACGGCAGCCACGTCTGCACATCGCCCTCGCGCAGCAGTTTGGCGCCCTCCGTCCGGCCGGTCGCCGTGCCGTGCGTCAGCAGCAGCCGCATGCCGGGCAACTGCGCCCGCAGTGCCGTGACCAGCACCGCGGCGGCCCGCGTCTCGCCGAGCGACACCGCATGCACCCAGACGTAGCCGGAGCCCCCGGCTGGTTTCTCATAGCGCCCGAAGCGCTCCTCGACTGCCTCCAGATACCCCGGCTCGGCCACCCCGCGCCGCCGGAGCTTGGCCCGCAGACGGGGCTGGGCGAGCCAGACGAGCGAGGAATACAAGGCGCGCCAGAACATCGGAATCAGCAATCCAAAAAAAAAGAGAAATGGCGCCAACGCCCCAATGGCCCGGGCCGCTCCCTCCCGGAGCGCGCGCAGCGCGTGGAAAGAAAGGGGGAGCGTTGAAAGCGCCCGGGGGATGCGCTCAGTGCGCGGCCATTCAGTGCGCGGCCGCGCCCACCTTGGCATCGGGTTTGACTTCGTGCAGCAGCGCCAGGAACTGCTTTTCGATGCGGTGCAGCGCCTCCTGCGTCTGCCCCTCGAAGCGCAGTACCAGCACCGGCGTCGTGTTCGACGCGCGCACCAGGCCGAAGCCGTCCGGCCAGTCCACGCGCAGGCCGTCGATGGTGCTGACCTCGGCCGGCGCGTCGAACCTCGCGCGCTCGACCAGCTGCCGGACCAGCGTGTGCGGCTCGCCCTCGGCCAGCGGCACGTTGAGCTCGGGCGTGGAGAAGCTGTCGGGCAGCGCATTGAGCACCGCGCTCGGGTCGTCGTGGCGGCTCAGGATCTCCAGCAGGCGCGCGCCGGCGTAGGTACCGTCGTCGAAACCGTACCAGCGCTCCTTGAAGAAGATGTGGCCGCTCATCTCGCCGCCCAGGGGTGCGCCGGCGGCGGCCGTGCTCTCGCGCATGCGGGCCTTGATCAGCGCATGGCCGGTCTTGTAGATCACCGGCGTGCCGCCGGCGGCGCGGATCGCCGGGGCCAGTTGCTGCGAACACTTCACGTCGAAGATGATCTCGCCGCCCGGTACGCGCGAGAGCACGTCCTGCGCGAACAGCGCGAGCTGGCGGTCGGGGAAGATGTTGTTGCCGCCCTTGGTCACGATGCCCAGACGGTCGCCGTCGCCGTCGAAGGCCAGGCCCAGCTCGGCGTCGCTGCTCTGCAGCGCGGCGATCAGGTCCTTCAGGTTTTCGGGCTTGCTCGGGTCCGGATGGTGGTTGGGAAAGTTGCCGTCCACCTCGGAGAACAGCTCGACCACCTCGGCGCCCAGCGCGCGGAACAGCGCGGGGGCCGTCGCGCCGGCGGTGCCGTTGCCCGCATCGACCACGACCTTGATCGGGCGGGCCAGCTTCACGTCGGAGACGATGCGCTCGACGTAGGCCGGCACCACGTCCTCCCGGCGCACGCTGCCGCCTGCGGCCAGCGTCCACGCCTCGTCCTCGATCGTGCGGCGCAGGGCCTGGATCTCCTCGCCGTAGATGGCACGGCCGGCCAGCACCATCTTGAAGCCGTTGTAATCCTTGGGGTTGTGGCTGCCGGTGACCTGGATGCCGCTCGCCGCCAGCGTGGCGGCCGCGAAGTACAGGATGGGCGTGGTGACCGCGCCCACGTCGATCACCTGGATGCCCACGTCCACCAGGCCGGCGATCAGCGCGGCCGACAGCGCCGGGCCGCTCAGCCGGCCGTCGCGGCCCACGGCCACGGCCTTCTCGCCGGCGGCGAGCGCGGCCGTACCGAACGCGCGGCCCAGTGCCCGGGCCACGGTCTCGTCGAGCGTGGAAGGCACGATGCCGCGGATGTCGTAGGCCTTGAAGATCGAGGGGCTGATCGCCATTGCAGAAACTCCTGATGGAAAAACAATCCCCGGCGCGGGGCCGGGGCGGTCTCCAGACATTCTAGGCGCGGCCGCGGGCATTCACATGTCCGAAAACGGCGCATCCTGCCGTCGGCGCGGCCTATGATGCGCCCATGCCAGCCACCCCCGCGCTCCTCGACGATGACGGCTGCTACCGCGCGCTGGCCGCGCGCGACGCCCGCTTCGACGGCCGCTTCTTCACCGGCGTGATCACCACTGGCATCTACTGCCGCCCGGTCTGCCGCGTGCGCACGCCGCTCAGGTCCAACTGCCGCTTCTTCTGCGACGCGGCCCAGGCCGAGCAGGCCGGTTTCCGCCCCTGCCTGCGCTGCCGGCCCGAGCTGGCGCCGCACTATTCCCCGTGGTCGCTGCCCTGGTCTCTGCACGATGCCAGCGCCACGCTGGCCGAGCAGGCCGCGCGCCTGCTCGACGAGCCCGGCGGCTGGGGCGAGCAAGCCGAGGGCCCTGCGCTGCCGCGGCTGGCCGGCCGCCTGGGCGTGCGCGACCGCCACCTGCGCCGCATTTTCGAGGCGCGCTTCGGCGTCTCGCCGCTGCAATACCTGCAGACGCGCCGCCTGCTCTGCGCCAAGCAGTTGCTGACCGACACCGACCTGCCCGTCGCCGACGTGGCCCTGGCCAGCGGATTCGCCAGCGTGCGCCGGTTCAACACTGTCTTTTGCGGGCATTACGGCATGCCGCCCACGCGGCTGCGCAAGTCCCTGCCTGCCGCTGCGCGGGGCGTGGCGACCGTGCGGCTCGGCCTGCGGCCGCCGTACGACGCACAGGCGGTGATGGACTTCCTGGCGCGTCGCGCCGTCCCTGGTGTCGAACAGGTCGTTGGCGGGGAGTATACCCGTACAGCGTGTATCCCAAGTGCGCAGAGGCAGCATACTGGGTGGTTTTCCGTGCGCATCGACAGTGGGGCCCACCAAGCCGTGCTGCTTGCCGGCGATGGCCTGCGCGGAGCCCTGCCCACGCTGATCCGCCGCGTGCGCCACCTGTTCGACCTGGACGCGGACCCGCAGGCCATCGACGCGGTGCTGGACGGCGACTTCCCCGGCGGCGACGGCCTGCGCGTGCCCGGCACGATTGACGGGTTCGAACTGGCGGTGCGCGCCGTGCTCGGCCAGCAGATCACCGTAGCTGCCGCGCGCACGCTGGCCGGCCGCCTGGCAGAGCGCTTCGGCGAACCGCTGGCCACGCCGCATGGCGACCTCGTGCGCCTCTTCCCGACCGCACAGGCACTGGCAGCGGCCGGCAGCGACGCGCTGGGCCGGCTCGGCAGGGGCTGTCAGTATTTCTGTGTGTGAGGCGGTTGGTGAACTGGTTTCTGGCTGTTGATCTATCAGGCCCCTGCCAGGCCGCCGGAGGCCCCCCCGGTTGGCCCATGGACCCATGGCTCAGCCCCTCA
>WNDX01000122.1 GCA_009914615.1 Herbaspirillum frisingense | reverse complement strand
GGCTGCACTCGTTTCGGCGCCTGAAGATTCGTTACGAACGCTATGCTCATATCCACGAAGCCTTCCTGTCATTGGCTTGCGCCTTGATTTGCTGGACCCGGTTAAAACAACTTTTAAAATAATTTCGCAACAGCCTCTTAGTCTTTCCCGAAAGCTTGAAAAATAGTGCATTGGGAAAGTGATCATTTCTAAAAACGGAATAATTATGCGGATCATGAAACCGACTCGCATTTCCCGGAATTAATGAAAAGAAAGATGCGGCGTGGGCGGAGATACTTCGCAGGCAAGGGAGGAGTGAAGAAGGGAAAGGAATCCCGGAAGACGGGAATGTCGCCCTGCGATCCCGGCGGTGATGTCGCAAAGCCACGCGGTGCGGGACTTTGCGGCCGGTCTTAAGACGCGCTGGTTATAACCATAGGAGAAAATTTATTTTCCCCTTATAACCGAGCCGACTTAAAATAGCGCCTTCTTATAAAAATATCGATGGCAGTGGAGACTGGTGGTTTTGTTCTCGCCCGCGGCGTCTCCCGATGCCTGTGGCGGCGGTTCGGAAGCACGGGCCCGCTGCCATTTCTATTCCCATCATGATCGAAATCCAAGCTGTTACCCAGCGCTTCGGCAATGTCGAAGCGGTGCGCAACGTCGAGCTGTCGATCCGCAAAGGCGAGATCTTCGGCATCATCGGCCGCAGCGGCGCCGGCAAGAGCACGCTGGTGCGCACCCTCAACCTGCTGAACCGTCCCACCTCCGGCCGCATCGTGCTGGACGGCCAGGACCTGACCACGCTGTCATCCGCCCAGTTGCGCGAAGCGCGCCGCAGCATCGGCATGATCTTCCAGCACTTCAACCTGCTGTCCTCGCGCACCGTGTATGACAATATCGCGCTGCCGCTGGAGCTGGCCGGCAAGTCCAAGGCCGAGATCGCCAAAAAGGTCGAGCCGCTGCTGGAACTGGTCGGCCTGACCGCGCTGCGCGACCGCTATCCGGCGCAGATCTCCGGCGGCCAGAAGCAACGCGTGGGCATCGCCCGCGCGCTGGCCAACGATCCCAAGGTGCTGCTCTCGGACGAAGCCACCTCGGCGCTGGATCCGGAAACCACCCGCTCGATCCTGGAGCTGCTGCGCAAGATCAACAAGGAACTGGGCCTGACGATCGTGCTGATCACCCACCAGATGGAAGTGATCAAGGACATCTGCGACCGCGTGGCCGTGATGGAAGCCGGCCAGGTGATCGAACAGGGCGAGGTGCTGGAGGTGTTCCGCCAGCCCCGCCATGAAGTCACCCGCGCGCTGATCGGCGACGTCATCGCCCACGAATTGCCCAAGGGCGTGCTGGCGCGCCTGCGCGAGCGCCTGGCCAAGGCTGAGGCGGGCTCCGGCACCGACCACCTGTTCCGCTTCGCCTTCACCGGCTCGGGCGTGGACCAGCCCCACCTGTCGGAAGCGGTGCGCCGCTTCAACCTGGACTTCAACATCCTGCACGGCCAGATCGACGAGATCCAAGGCCAGGCCTTCGGCTCGCTGGCGATCCTCGCCAACGGCACCCAGGACAACATCAACAATGCGATGCAATACCTGCGCTCGCAGGGCGTCGTCGTCGAGGAGCTGAACCATGTCATCTGAACTGATTGATCTGTTCATCAGCTCCTTCGGCGAGACCCTGATGATGGTCGTGATTTCCGGCGTGGTCGGCTCGATCCTGGGCATTCCGCTGGGCATCGCGCTGCACCTGACCGAACGCCAGGGCATCCTGCCCAACGTCGCCTTCAACCGCATCGCCGGCCTGCTGGTCAACGCCGTGCGTTCCACCCCGTTCATCATCCTGCTGGTGGCGGTGATCCCGATGACGCGCTTCTTCGTCGGCACCTCGATCGGCACCGCCGCCGCCATCGTGCCGCTGACCATCGCCGCCGCGCCCTTCATCGCGCGCCTGGTCGAGACCGCCCTGCGCGAAGTGGATCACGGCCTGGTGGAAGCCGCCCAGGCCATGGGCGCCACCACCTGGCAAATCATTTACAAGGTATTGGTGCCCGAGGCATTTGCTGGTATCGTCGCCGGTCTCACGATCACTTTCGTCAGCCTGGTCGGCTATTCGGCCATGGCCGGCGCGATCGGCGGCGGCGGCCTGGGCGACCTGGGCATCCGCTACGGCTATCAGCGCTTCCTGCCGGAAGTGATGCTCAGCGTGGTGCTGATCCTGATCGTTTTCGTGCAGCTGGTGCAGTCCCTGGGAGACCTGCTGGTGCGCAAGCTTAGCCACCGCTGAGCGCGCAGTACCGAAACAACACGCGGCCTATCCGCCGCGACCATTACAAAGACAAAGACCGAAAGGAAAGTCATGAACCGTCGTCAGTTGATTCAATTCTTCGCAGGCCTGGGCGTTGCCGCCAGCCTGATCTCCGCTCCCGTCTTCGCGCAAGACCAGATCAAGATGGGCGTGACCGCCGGCCCGCACGCCGAGATCATGGAACAGGTCAAGAAGCTGCTGGAGAAGGACGGCGTGCAGATGAAGATCATCGAGTTCACCGACTACATTCAGCCCAACGCCGCGCTGTCGGCCGGCGACCTGGACGCCAACTCCTATCAGCACCAGCCTTACCTGGATGCGCAGGTGAAGGATCGCGGCTACAAGTTCATCAGCGTGGGCACCACCATCACCTTCCCGATGGGCATCTATTCCAAGAAGGTCAAGTCGCTCAACGACCTGAAGCAAGGCGCCCGCATCGGCGTGCCCAACGATCCGACCAACGGCGGCCGCGCGCTGCTGGTGCTGCAAGCCAAGGGCGTGATCAAGCTGAAAGCCGACGCCGGCCTGAAGGCGACCCCGCTGGACATCGTTGACAATCCGAAGAAGGTCAAGATCGTCGAACTGGACGCCGCCCAGCTGCCGCGCTCGCTGGATGACTTCGACGCCGCCGTGATCAACGGCAACTTTGCCGAATCCGCCGGCCTGTCGCCGACCAAGGATGCGATCGCCGTGGAAGCCTCCACCGGTCCCTACGCCAACGTGCTGGCCATCCGCGCCGCCGACAAGGACAAGCCCTGGGTCGCCAAGCTGGTCAAGGCTTACCACAGCCCGGAAGTGAAGAAGTTCGTGCTGGAAAAGTACAAGGGTTCCGTGATCACCTCCTGGTAATCGCCGTATCGCCCGCAGCAAAAAGGCCAGCGTCAAGCTGGCCTTTTGTTTGCGCGAAAGGAAAACCGGATAGCGCGATGCCGTGCCGGAGGAAGACCGTGCCGAAGCCTAAGCCTCTTCGCCACGCCTCGCCGGCGGGCGATCAGTCGCGCCGCTCGCGATGGTCCGGCGCCTTGCGCCAGTCGTATTCCTCTTCCTCCTCGTCATCCTCGTCCGGCAAGGCGTCGGGATTGTCGGTGGACTTGTAGTTGGCCAGCAGCTCCGCGCGCGACGCCGGCGTTTCCAGTGAAATGCGGCCCAGCGCGCCGCTGCGGTAGTCCTGCAGGAAGGTATGCGAGGCCTTCTCGAAATCGTAGTCGCCGCCCTTCAGGCGGAAACCGCGCTTGGCGGCCACGCCTTCCACCACGGCCACGCCGTCCATGCCGTCCGTATTGAAACCGTAGCGCGCCTTCAGCAGTTGCGGATAACGCTGCAGCAGCAGGTCGGCCAGGAAGGTCGCGACCTCCTCCTCGATCAGCGCATTGCTGCCCACCGCGTGGCTGGCGGCCAGCATCAGGCCATCGCTGGGATGCTCGATCTTGGGCCACAGCATGCCGGGGGTATCGGTCAACACCATGTTGTTGCCGAGATAGAGGCGCTGCTGGGTCTTGGTCACCGCCGGCTCGTCGCCCACCGCGGCCACGCGCTTTTTCAGCAGCGCGTTCATCAGCGTCGATTTGCCGACGTTGGGAATGCCCATGATCATCATGCGCAGCGGCTTGAG
Organism: Herbaspirillum frisingense; assembly: GCA_009914615.1. GTDB lineage: Bacteria > Pseudomonadota > Gammaproteobacteria > Burkholderiales > Burkholderiaceae_D > Herbaspirillum > Herbaspirillum frisingense_B. The sequence goes on along the minus strand of WNDX01000122.1, from coordinate 10,195 downwards.
CGCGGTGCCGCGGTGCGGCGCCACCTGCAGCGCCAGCTTGGGTACGCGCGCCACATCGGACGGCTTCTTGCACGACAGCGCCACGGCGGTCACGCCCTTCTGGCTGTTGTAGTAGTCGATCCAGGCCTGGGTGGCGGCCGGATCGGCCATGTCGGTCTTGTTCAGGATCTTCAGGCAGGGACGCTGGCGCGCATTGCGCAGTTGCTCGATCATCGGATTGCAGCTCGCCTGCGGCAGGCGCGCGTCAACCACCTCGATCACCATATCGACTTTTTCCATGCTCTCCGCCGCCTTGCGGCGGGCGGAATTCATGTGACCGGGAAACCATTGGATGGACATGCGGGATTCTTCTTTCTGATGCGTATTTCGTTCAAGGCGCTATTTTAAGGCCCCGCCCCGCCATTCCCTAACAAAACAGCCTGCCGCGCGCAATGCGGGACAGGCTGTTGGCCGCCGAACAACAATCGGATCAGGCGCCGCGCGCGGCCAATTGCTTTTTGACAACGCCAACGAAGCGCCACACCAGCCACAGCGCGATGGCATAGGCCGCGGCCATCATGCCGAAGGCCAGCGGGTTGCGCAGTCCCCAGCCGTCGAAGGTGTGCAGCACCGCGCCCATCACCGCCACGCCCACCAGCGCGCCGATCTGGCGATTGGCGTTCAGCGCCGCGGCCGCGCTGTTGGCGTGCGCCTTGCCGGCCACCTGCATCACCACCGTGGTCATGGCGGGAATCGCGGTACTGACGCCGAGGTTGGCGGCGGCGCCGATTGCGGCCAGCAGCCAGTACGGGGTCTCCGGCCGCAGCGTCGTCATCAGCGCGGTGAACAGCGCGCCCACCGACAGCCCCAGCAGCAGCGGCACGCGCGGCCCCCAATGCGCCGCCATGCGGCCGGAGGTGAGATTGCCGAAGAAGATCACCGCCATCATCGGCACCAGTTGCAGGCCGGTCTGCAAGGCGTCGGCGCCGCGTCCCTGCTGCAGGAACAGCGCCAGGTAGAACAGGTTGCCGTACACGCCGAAATTGATCATGAAACCGATGCCGTTGGCCGCCGCGAACTGCGGCGTGGCAAACAGCGCCTTGGGCAGCAGTGGCGCGATGCCGCGCATCTCGTGGCGCACCAGCGCGGCGAGCGCCAGCAGCGTGACGGCCAGGCCGGCCAGGATACGCTGCGAAGTCCAGCCATACACCGGCCCCTGGATCAGCACGAAGGACAAACCCGCCAGCATCACCACCCCCGCCACGTGGCTGTACAGGTTCAGCGCGCGCTCGTGACGCGCCACCTGCGGGATCAGCCGGCGCGCCATCAACAGACCCACCACACCCACCGGCACGTTGATCAGGAACACGCTGCGCCAGCCCATCCAATGGATCAGCACGCCGCCCACCAGCGGGCCGACCGCGGCGGCCAGACCGACAGTGGCCGACCACACGCCCAACATGCGTGCGCGCACGCGGTCGTCTTCATAGACATGGGTCAGCAGGCTCAGCGAACTGGGCATGAAGAAGGCTGCGCCCAGTCCTTGCAGCAGGCGCGCCGCCACCAGGAAGGGGCCGTTGGGCGCGGCGCCGCACAACAGCGACGCCAGCACGAACAGGAACAGGCCGGTGAGGTATAACCGGCGGGCGCCGAAGCGGTCAGCCAGCGCGCCGCCCACCATCAGCATGGCGGCAAAGGTCAGCGTATAGCCGTCGACGATCCAGACCAGCGTGGACAGCGGCGCGGCAAGGCTGTCGGCGATGTTGGAAAGGCCGACGTTGACCACGGTGACGTCCAGCATGGCCATGACGAAACCGATGGCCAGCGCCACCAGCGGCAGCATGCCGGTCTTGTGGACGGCGGCGGGGGCCGTGGGATGCACGGCTTGGGCGTGGGAGGGTTGTGCGGAAGACATGGAGGTTCTTTCTGCGTGAGAGGCGACGAAAGCCTGCTGCCGGGATCTCCGGCGCAAGCGACGATGGGCTGGATTCTAGGCTTCTGACGCAATGCAATAAATAGGTATAAGATCGGCAGGCTGATGCAAATTTGCATGACGCGGAATTACATTCCCGTGCTTCAATTTCCTTGTTGCCATCAGCACGGAACGGACAGGTCAATGACAGGAGCAGTAATGGACTGGGACAACGCGCGCATCTTCCTCGCGCTGCACCGCGCCGGCACCTTGCGCGGCGCCGCCGAAAAACTGGAGATCGACCAGGCCACGGTCGGCCGGCGCCTGGCGGCGCTGGAGAAATCGCTGGGCGCGCGGCTGTTCCTGCGCACGCCTTCGGGCTACGTGCCCACGCCCGCCGGCGAACTGGCGGCCAGCGCGGCCAACCACATGGAACAGGGCGCGGAGCAATTGCAACGCCAGATGCAGGGCATCGACGAACGCCTGTGCGGCGTGGTGCGGGTGGCCGCGACCGATACCTCGGCGCGCCATTTCCTGGTGCCGGCCCTGCAGCAATTACGCGAGGCCCATCCGCGCATCCGCGTGGTGCTCTCGACCTCCACCCAGATCACCAACCTCACCAAGCGCGAGGCCGACATCGCCGTGCGCACGCTGCGGCCGGACAGTCCCGACCTGATCGCGCGCCATCTGAAGCGGCTGCATACCGCCATCTATGCCTCCAAGGCCTATCTGAAAAAACGCGGCCAGCCGGAACCGGGAACGGCGCTCAAGGGCCACGACGTGGTGGTCTATCAACGCGGCGTGGCGCCGCAGATGGCCGATCAGCTATGCGGCGAATCGATCGCCAATGCGGAAATCGCGGTGGAAGTCAGCACCGGACTGGTGATGTTCGACTGCGTGCAGGCCGGCATGGGGCTGGGCGAGCTGCCCACCCATGTGGGCGACAAGGCGCCGGGGCTAGTACGCGTGTGGCCGGAACGGCAGGAGCCTTACGACATGTGGTTGGTGCTGCACAGCGACCTGAACCGCACGGCGCGGGTGCGGGCGGTGGCGGACGCCATCATTGCGGCTTACGAGGCGAATTGAGTGGGTGTCGTTGTGGGGATGGGTGGCGGGGTGCGCTATGCGGCTGCAATGAGCGGGCTGCGTTGAAGCGCGACGAACGCCGCTGGGGCCCGGCATGCGCCCGGACGACGGAGATGGAGCAACAGGGATGTTTCGCTCTCCGCCGCCACTGCAGACGGGATGATGCGTATCTCGCTACGCCGTCGCAGGGGACGGGATGGCGCGTATCTTCCCTCTCCGTCGTCCCGGCGCAGGCCGGGATCCAGGGACGTCAAACCACTGTCAATCAGCTTCGCCGCCCGGCGATCCCGAAGAACGCTATTCCAGATCCGCCAGCACCTTGAGATGCGCCACCACGCTGCGCGCCAGCGCGGACAGGTTGTAGCCGCCCTCCAGGCAACTCACGATGCGTCCCTTGGCGTACTGGTCGGCGATCTTCATGATCTGCCGCGTCATCCATGCATAGTCCGCCTCGACCAGCCCCATCTGCCCCATGTCGTCCTCGCGATGGGCGTCGAAGCCGGCCGAGATGAAGATCATCTGCGGCTGGTGTGCATGCAGCGCCGGCAACCATTTCTCGGTGACCAGTTGGCGCACCGCATTGCCATCGGTGAAAGCCGGCACCGGCACATTGAGGATGTGCGCCTCGGCGGGCGCGTCGCCGGAGAAGGGATAGAAGGGATGCTGGAAGAAGCTCACCATCAGCACCCGCGGATCATGGGCGAAGGCGTCTTCGGTGCCGTTGCCGTGGTGGACGTCGAAATCCACCACCGCCACGCGCTCCAGCCCGTGCACGTCCATCGCATGGCGCGCGGCGATGGCGACGTTGTTGAACAGGCAGAAACCCATGGCCTTGTCCGGCGTGGCGTGATGGCCGGGCGGGCGCACCGAGCAGAAGGCGTTGTCCAGTTCGCCGGCGATCACCGCGTCGGTCGCCGCCACCGCCGCCCCGGCGGCGCGCAGCGCGGCCTGCCAACTGTGGCGATTGAGCATGGTGTCGGAATCCAGCGGGTAATAGTTGTCGCCCGAGGCCGCCAGGGCGGCGCTGTGCTCGCGAATGCGGTCGATGGCGCCGGCGCTGTGGATGCGTTCCAGTTCGGCCTGGCCGGCCAGCGGCGCCTCGCGGCGATCCAGGAACTGGTCGATGCGGCTGGCGATGAGCTGGTCTTCGATCGCTTGCAGGCGGGTCGGCGTCTCGGGGTGCCAGTCACCCATTTCATGGCGCTGGCAATCGGCGTGCGTATAGATGGCGGTGGTCATTGTTGCTCTTATTGCAAACGGGCAAGCTATCGCCGGCCCTGGATGGTCTCGTCCGGCTAGTGTACATCCGCCCGCGCCGCCGGTACACGGCGCCGGACATGCACCAGCGCGGGGCAGGCAGCCCGATGCGGTATACTTGATGTCTTGCCCTGGCCCTGTCTTGCGCACCGCGCCCTGACTGCGTTAGCAGATCCGCTTCACCAGACCTGCTTCATCAGACCGCCTCTCATGTCGATCACATTGCCTCGCCTGACTTCTTTGCCGTCCGCCCTGCTGCTCTGCACCCTGTGCGCCCTGCCCCCGGCCCTGCACGCCGAGACCGCCGGCCAAGCGGGCAAGACCCAGCCCAAGAGCACCAAGACGGCCAAGGGCAAGGACAAGAAGGCCGACAAGAAAGCCAAACCCCAGGCCAAGAAGAAGGTCGCCCCGGAGGATCAGGGAGAGTTCGTCAACTTCAATGAATGGAAGGAAGTCGCGCGCTTCATCGACGAGATGGTCGAGCGCAACGGCTTCAACCGCGCCGACCTCAACACCCTGTTCGCCCAGACCCGCTATCTCGATACCGCGATCCAGCTGATCAAGCCCGCGCCCAGCACCAAGCCCAAGAACTGGGCCGCCTATCGCGCGCGCTTCATCGATCCCGTGCGCATCAACGCCGGCGTCGAGTTCTGGAACACCTATGGCGTGGCATTGGCGCGCGCCGAGGCGCAATACGGCGTGCCGGTCGAGATCATCGTCGGCATCATCGGCGTGGAAACCGTGTACGGCCGCAACACCGGCAGCTTCCGTGTGATGGATGCGATCACCACGCTGGCCTTCGATTATCCCAACACGCCCACGCGCGAGGCCCGCATGGCCTTCTTCCGCGGCGAGCTGGAAAACACCCTGCTGCTGGCGCGCGACGCCGGCATCGACCCGCTGTCGCTGCGCGGCTCCTATGCCGGCGCCATCGGCTGGGCCCAGTTCATGCCGGGCAGCATCCGCGAATACGCGGTGGACTTCGACGGCGACGGCAAGATCGACCTGCGCAATTCGCCGGTGGACGCCATCGGCAGCGTGGCCCACTACCTCTCCGTGCACGGCTGGCAGCGCGGCGAACCGGTGGCCTTCCCGGCGACCGTATCGGCCGACAACCGCCAGTGGGAAGGCATGCTCAACCAAGGCCTGGAAGCCAAGTACACCCAGGATCAACTGCAGGCGGCCGGGGTCTCGACGCCAGCTCTGCCGGCCGGCATGCGCTTCGGCCTGGTCGATCTGCAGATTGGCACCAACCCGACCGAGTACTGGCTGGCCACCAATAACTTCTACGCCATCACGCATTACAATCGCAGCTACTTCTACGCGATGTCGGTGGCCGAACTGGGCCGCGCCGTCGCCGCCGCACGCAATCGCTGAGCGGCGCAGGCAATCGCTCCCCCGAACAACCGCGCCGGCCCCGCCGCGCATGAGATCCACTTGTTGACGTCACGATGAAACGCATTGCTCCCCTGGCCTCCACGCTGATGCTGACGCTGGCCGGCACCTCCCTTGGCCTGGCCACTACCGCGCGCGCCGCCGACGGCCGCGACGACCAGGGCAACAGCCTGCCCACGGTGAACGTCACCGCCACCGGTGTCGGCAAGCAGGAAAACCGCGCCCGTTCCTCCTCCGTGGCCGGCTTCGACGACGCTCCGCTGCTCGACACGCCGGCCTCGGTGTCGGTGGTCACCGGCCAGCAGATGCGCGACCAGCAATCACGCCTGCTGTCGGACGTGATCAAGAACGACGCCGCCATCGGCGAGAACTACGCGCCGGTCGGCTATTACGAAAACTTCAGCATCCGCGGCTTCACGCTGGATCCGGCCAGCGCCTATCGCATCGACGGTCTCGCCGCAGCCGGCGAACAGACCATCGCGCTGGAAAACAAGGAGCGCGTGGAATTCCTCAAGGGTGTGGCCGGCTTGCAGGCCGGCGTGGTCGCCGCCGGCGGCATCGTCAACTACGTCACCAAGCGTCCCGCCGACGTGCGCTCGATCACGCTGGGCACCGACTCCAACGGCTCGCGCTACCTGGCCACCGACCTCGGCGCCCTGTTCGGCGAGCACAAGCAGTTCGGCCTGCGCATCAACGCCGCGCATGAAGACATCCATTCCTATGTGAACCACGGCGACGGCTGGCGCGACTTCGCCTCGCTGGGCGCGTCCTGGGCGCTCAGCGCCAGGACGCTGGTGCAGTTCGATGCCGAGTACCAGAAAAAAGCCCAGCGCTCGGTGGCCGGCTACCAGTTGCTGGGCGGCACGGCGCTGCCCTCGGGCGTATCGCCTTCGACCATGCTGACGCCGCAATCCTGGGCGCAACCGGTGCGCGACACCTCGCTCAATTACCGCCTGCGCGTGGATACCGAATTCAACGCCGACTGGCGCGGCTACGTCCAGGCCGGCCGCAGCCGCGCGGTAATCGATGATTACCTGGCCTTCCCTTATGGCAGCGGCGGCGGCCTCTCGCCCACCTTCGCTGCCAACGGCGATTTCGACGTGTATGACTATCGCAGCCCCAATGACGAACGCCGCAACGATGAAGCGCAGGCGGTCGCCATCGGCAAGTTTGCCACCGGCTTCCTGCAGCACGAGCTGACGCTGGGCGTGGCGCTGTCGCGCCGCACGGCGGACAAATCCGACGGCATCAGCGAACTGGTCGGCAGCGGCAACATCTACACCGGCACCCCGGACCTGCCGGTCGGCGTCACCACGCCCGGGCCGGCCTATCGCAACCTGGACAGCCGCCAGAAGGCGCTGTTCTTCAGCGATCGCCTGCAGTTTTCCGAGCGCTGGCAAGCCATCGCCGGCGGCCGCCAGGTGTGGCTGAAGGAACAGGCCTTCGCCTCCGACGGCTCGGTCTCGCGCGACACCAGCCGCACGCTGTTCCTGCCGCAACTGGCGCTGATCTTCAAGCCGGTGCAGAACATGTCGATCTACGGCAGCTATGCCGAGACGCTGTCGCTGGGCACCTCGGCGCCGTTCTGGGTCAGCAACTTCCCGGTCACGCTGCCGCCGGCGGTGGCGCGCCAATTGGAAGCGGGCGTCAAATACGAAGTGTCGCCGGACCTGGCGCTGACGGCCTCGGCGTTCCGCATCCGCAAGGCTTATGAATACCAGAAGCCCGACGCCAGCCCGTTCGGCTTCACCTATGTGCAGCAAGGCCGGCAGACCAACACCGGCATCGAACTCGGCGCCAGCGGCAAGCTGAGCCCGCGTCTGCAGGTCGGCGCCAGCGTGGCCGCGATCCGCGCGCGCGCCAGCGACACCGGCACCGCCGCCTACGATGGCCAGCAGGTGGTCAACGTGCCGCGCCTGCGCAGCGCCGTGTATGCCGACTACGCCATTCCCGGCGTGGATGGCTTGAACGCCATGGGCAGCTGGCTCTACAGCGGCAGCAAGCCGGCCACGCGCGACGGCAGCGCCAGCCTGCCGGCGGTGCACGTCTTCAACGCCGGGCTGCGCTACCAGCTGCGCCTGAATGGCCATGCCGCCACGCTGCGCGCCAACATCGACAATGTCTTCGACAAGCGCTACTGGAAGGACGCCGGCCAATACCTCGGCGATAGCTACATCCACCTGGGCGCGCCGCGCACCGCGCGCCTGTCGCTGCAATACGACTTCTGACGGTTCTGACGGCATGGAAGCAGCCTCCCATCACCTCACGCGCGTCATCAGCCATGGCATGGGCGCGGACCCGGTCATTTCCGACTGGCCCGCGCTGACTTCGGCCGAAGTGGCGCGGGTGCTTCACCACTATCCCGAGGCCGGCAAGCCGTTGCGCCTGGAATGGCATAGCCCGCGCCCCTTCTCGGCGGCCTGCGTGATGCATACCGATGCCGGCGAGATCATCGTCAAGCGCCACCACGTGCGCGTGCGCGACATCGCAGCGCTGGGCGAGGAGCACCGCTTCGTCGCGCATCTGCATGCGCGCGGACTGCCGGTCGGCACCGCGATGCAGACCGAAGACGGCGCCACCGCGCTGGCCGACGAACACTGGACGTATGAAGTCTTCCCGCTGGCGCCGGGCGTGGATCTGTATCGCGATGCGATGTCGTGGACGCCGTTCTCCAGCGGCGCGCACGCTTGGTCGGCGGGCCGCATGCTGGCCCGGCTGCATATTGCGTCCGAAGGCTACGACGCGCCGGCGCGCGCCGCGCGGCCGCTGATTTCCAGCTTCACGATCTTTTCGCAGGAAGATGCGGTGCGCCCGCTGCAGGCTTATATCGAGCAGCGCCCGGCGATTGCCGACTATCTGCGCGAGCGCCCGTGGCGCGGCGAAGTGGCGCAGCATCTACTGCCCTTCCACGCCCAGTTGAAACCTTATCTGGATGAACTGGCGCCGCTGTGGACGCACAATGACTGGCACGCCTCCAACCTGCTGTGGAGCGACGCCACGCCGCAGGCCCAGGCGCATACCGTGCTGGACTTCGGCCTGTCGGACCGCACCTGTGCGCTGCACGACCTGGCCACCGCGATCGAACGCAACATCGTCGAATGGTTGGCCATCCCGCACCGCGCCGACCAACTGATCCACCTCGACCTGCTGGATGCCATGCTGGACGGCTACGCCTCGCTGCTGCCGCTGAATGCGCGCCGCCTGCATGCGCTGGCCGCGCTGCTGCCGCTGGTGCACGCGGAATTCGCGCTGGCCGAACTGGATTATTTCCATGGCATCACGCAGTCGGAACAGAATGCGTCCCTGGCCTACGACACCTACTTCCTCGGCCACGCGGCCTGGTTCAACACGCGCGAAGGCCAGCGCCTGCTGGATCACCTGCGGCGCCGGGCGGATGCATTGGAAAAATAAGAAACGTTGGCCGGACTGGAAAACGAGGAGTGCAGGCAGGGTGTACGGCGCTACCACGGCACACCCTATCGCCGTCGTTCCGGCGAAGGCTGCTCCCCCGTCGTTAACCGCCCGCCGATCCGAAGACCGGGCCGACAGCAGCCAACGACATGTCCGGCATCGCCGCGACGGCGATCCCGATCAGGCGATCAGGCAAAATCCTTGATGGTCTCCGGCTCGATCGGCACCATGTTCTCATTGGCGCCCAGCCACACCTGCCCGTCCTGGATCGTGCACTGCAGCTGCATGCTGCGCTGGGCCAGCGCCGCCAGCGCCTGGCTGGCCTCGGCGGGAATGTTCACCACTTTGAGGTTCTTGGCGCGCTCGACGCGGCTGCCGGTCTGATTCCACCAGATATTGGATACGCTGCTATAGCTATATACCAGCACCTGCGAAGAACGGCCGCACGCCTTCAGGATGGCACGATCGTCCGGCTGGCCGACTTCGATCCACAGATCGACGGCGCCGGTCAGATCCTTTTGCCACAGATCCGGTTCATCGACATCCGACAGCCCCTTGCCGAAAGCCAGGGCTTCGCTGGCGTTGAGCGCGAAGGCCAGCACGCGGATCATCATGCGTTCATCGGTCTCGGACGGATGGCGCGCGATGGTCAGCGCATGGTTTTCGTAATAGTGCCGATCCATGTCGGATATCTGCAGTTCGGCCTTGAAGATGGTGGATTTGAGCGCCATGGGGAAATCGGAATCGATGCGGGAAGTGGGCGGCGACGGCATCGCCATCGCCAAAGGTTGGCAAGCATAGCCGATCTGCGCGGGGAATGTACATTCGGCACATCCAACTGATCTTGCCCCCGTTTCACGGACACCCCTATAAGCGATTAACTATCGCAATAGGAGGTGGACGATGACCAAGAGCAAGGCAGGCAGAAAGGGGCAGGAGTTCAGCCTGGAGTTCAGGCAGCAGGCACTGTTGCGAGCGGCCACAGAAGGGGTAACCACGGTGGCTCGTGATCTGGGGTTGCAGCCTGCCCAGCTGTACAGTTGGCGCGCCCAGGCGCGGCGGCACGACCAGGACGATCAGGCACAACGCTTGGAGTTGGCCGAACATGCACGGCTCAAACGTGAAGTGGCGCGGCTGGAGGAGGAGAACGCTTTC